>NZ_QAIQ01000017.1 GCF_003061105.1 Arthrobacter sp. HMWF013 | reverse complement strand
TCGGTGCCGCACGTCCACGAGATCACCGGCCTTGACGCGGCCAAGGACCTCCGGGACTCTTCGGTCCTGGTGGTGGACCGGGCGAACTGGGCCAAGGCCAACACGCAGAGCTTCGCCGTGATGCTCAAGCCCGCCATGGAAAAGATGCTTGCCAGCCGCCGCGGCACCGTCAGCCCCGCCGCCGCCAGCGTCAGCGGAGCCATCACCGGCAGCCAGCTCGGCGCGGTCCTGGCGTTCCTGTCCAGCAAGGTCCTGGGCCAGTACGATCCCTTCGCGGCGCTCGCGGAAGGCTCCAAAGCGCCGGCGGGCGGCAGGCTGCTTCTGGTGGCACCCAACATCGTCTCCGTGGAGCGTGAACTCAATGTCACTCCGGAGGATTTCCGCCTCTGGGTCTGCCTGCATGAGCAGACCCACCGGGTGCAGTTCGCGGCCGCGCCGTGGCTCCGCCACCACATGCTCGAGCAGATCGATGACCTCAGCGGGCACCTCCTGGGCAACGTGGACACCCTGATGGAACGTGCCTCCGCCGCGGCCCGATCCCTCAAGGACCGCAGCGCCACGGGCGATACCCCCGGCCGGGGCGCCATCCTGGACCTGCTGCAGAATCCCGAGGAAAAGGCCGCCATCTCCCACCTGACGGCGGTCATGAGCCTGCTGGAAGGCCACGCCAACGTGGTGATGGACGCCGTGGACACCAGTATTGTCCCGTCCGTCAAGACCATCCGGCAGCGCTTCACGGACCGCGGCAAGGACCGCGGTGTGATGGAGAAATTCATCCGCAACCTGCTGGGGCTGGATGCCAAGATGCGGCAGTACTCCGACGGCGCGAAGTTTGTCCGTGCCGTGGTGGACGTGGCCGGCATGGAAGGCTTCAACAGGGTGTGGGAGTCCGCTGACCACCTTCCCACCGAACCCGAAATCCACGACGCCAAGCTGTGGCTGGACCGGATGGGCCTGTAGTTGCCTGACGCCACCACCGGTTTTCACAGCGGACGACGACGGCCCGGCAGGCTTGCGCCCGTCGTCGGCACTGCGCGCAAGGCCCTGCAGAACGCGCTGGCCGACGCCGGCTATCCGGCGCACGTGCTGGTGGCATGCAGCGGGGGACCGGACTCGCTGGCGCTGGCCTCCGTGGCGGCCTACTTCGCCCGGCGCGGGCACGTGGACGGCCGTCCGGTAACAGTAGGCGCAGTGGTGGTGGACCACCAGCTCCAGGCCGGCTCAGCCGGGGTGGCCGCCCGGACCGCCTTGACCCTGCAGGAACTGGGGCTTGCGCCGGTGGAAGTCCGGACCGTGGTGGTTGCGCCCACCGGCATGGGCCCGGAAGCGGCCGCCCGGGACGCACGCCATGCGGCGCTGGAAGCGGAAGCCCACGCCCAGGGCGCCGCCGCAATCCTCCTCGGCCACACCCTGGACGACCAGGCCGAACAGGTCCTGCTCGGCCTCGCACGGGGATCCGGCACCCGTTCCCTCGCCGGGATGAGGCCCGCCCGCGGCCTGCTGCTGCGGCCATTCCTGGGCCTCCGGCGCGCTGACACCCTGGCAATCTGCGCCGCGGAGGAACTCGAACCCTGGCACGATCCCAGCAATGCAGACCCCGCTTTCGCCCGGTCGAGGACCCGCGTGGAGGTCCTGCCGCTGCTGGAGGAAAAGCTCGGCCCCGGCGTCGCTGAATCGCTTGCCCGGACGGCGGCCATCCTGCAGTTGGACGCCGATTATCTGGAGGACGTGGCAAACAGCACGTTCGCAGCGCTGGTGGAGCGGTCCGGGCAGGAACTGAGCCTTCCGGAAGAAGCTTTGGGCCGGCTTGCCCCGGCCATCAGGTTCCGGGTGATCGCCAAAGCCGCCGCCGACGTCGGGGGCCAACAGCCCAGCTACCAGCGCCTCCTGGCCGCGGAAGCGCTGTTGCGGCGGCAGGGTTCCGCAGGCCCCGTGGAGCTCCCGGGCGGCGTGAGTGTGTACCGGCTCTCGCTGGCCCGGCTGGCGGAACCCGACGGCACGGACACGGCCGCCCCCACTGCCGGCCGGGCGGAGGGCGGCAATCCCGTTCCCCGCGAAGGTGCCCGCTGTGGGAAGCTAGTATTCCGGCCTCAAAAACCGCCCAAAAATTAGTCGCATCCCGCATTCCGTATCTACACAGGAGCCATTGGTGGATTCAAACGACGTCCAGGCAGATCTCAAGCACGTTCTCTACACCAAGGAACAGATCCAACAGCGGATCGGTGAACTCGCTGCCCAGATCGACAAGGACTACGAAGGCCGCGATCTCCTGATCGTCGGCGTCCTCAAAGGTGCAGTGATGGTCATGGCAGACCTCGCCCGCGCGCTCCACAGCCACGTCTCCATGGACTGGATGGCAGTTTCCTCCTACGGCTCCGGCACCCAGTCCTCAGGGGTTGTCCGCATCCTCAAGGACCTCGATACGGACCTGATGGGCAAGGACGTCCTGATCGTAGAGGACATCATTGACTCCGGCCTGACGCTCTCCTGGCTGAAGACCAACCTGGAATCCCGCGGCACTGCCTCAGTGGAAATCTGCACCGCGTTCCGCAAGCCTGCAGCCACCAAGGTCAAGATCGACGTCAAGTACGTCGGCTACGACATCCCCAGCGAATTCGTCGTGGGCTACGGCCTGGACTACGCCGAGAAGTACCGCAACCTGGACTTCGTGGGCACGCTCGCCCCGCACGTCTACGAGTAACCCGCCCCCTTGCCGCCGGCCATGGCCGCGCACCGGTTCCGCTACGCCCAGAGGGAACTTTTGGGCGGCTCCATGCGTGAATTACACCGGACGGTGTATAGCTAGAAGCTGACGCAGCACCATCACGCGCGCAGACCACTCGCCGTGCAGCACTACCAGGAGGGACGGGGCCAGCCCCCGAACAGATGAAAGCTAAGAGTTTCTTCAAGGGCCCGGGCATCTGGATCGTTGTTGTGATCGCCATGCTCCTCGTGGCCTTTGCAACGCTGGCTCCCGGCGGTGCGGCACGGATCGACACAGATAACGGCCTGGAGCTCCTCGCCGACAGCGGCAAGGTGGAGCAGGCAAAAATCTTCGACGGCGAAAACCGCGTTGACCTGGTGCTGAAGGACAACCTGACCGTCGACGGACAGGACAAGGGCAAGAGCGTCCAGTTCTTCTTCGTTGACGCCCGCGCCGCCGACGTCGTCAAGGCCGTCACTGCCGCCAAGCCCGCCAACGGCTACACCGACCAGCCGATCGAAAGCAACTGGTTCTCCGGCCTGCTTTCGCTCCTGATCCCCGTGATCCTCCTTGGCGCACTGTTCTGGTTCCTGATGACCCGTATGCAGGGCGGCGGTTCCAAGATCATGCAGTTCGGCAAGTCCAAGGCAAAGATGGTCAACAAGGACATGCCGCAGGTGACCTTTGTGGACGTCGCCGGTGCGGATGAGGCCGTCGAGGAACTGCAGGAGATCAAGGAATTCCTGCAGGAACCCGCCAAGTTCCAGGCTGTCGGCGCCAAGATCCCCAAGGGCGTGCTGCTGTACGGCCCTCCCGGAACCGGCAAGACCCTCCTGGCCCGCGCCGTCGCCGGTGAAGCCGGAGTCCCCTTCTTCTCGATCTCCGGTTCCGACTTCGTGGAGATGTTCGTCGGTGTGGGCGCCTCCCGTGTCCGCGACCTTTTCGAACAGGCCAAGGCCAATTCCCCGGCCATCATCTTCGTTGACGAGATCGACGCCGTCGGCCGCCACCGCGGCGCCGGCATCGGCGGCGGCAACGACGAACGCGAGCAGACCCTCAACCAGCTCCTGGTGGAGATGGACGGCTTCGACGTCAAGACCAACGTCATCCTCATCGCGGCAACCAACCGTCCGGACGTCCTGGACCCGGCACTGCTGCGTCCGGGCCGGTTCGACCGCCAGATCACGGTTGAGGCGCCGGACCTGATCGGCCGTGACCAGATCCTCCAGGTCCATGCCAAGGGCAAGCCCATGGCGCCCGGTGTTGACCTCAAGAGCGTGGCTAAGAAGACCCCCGGCTACACGGGTGCCGATCTCGCCAACGTGCTCAACGAGGCCGCCCTGTTGACGGCCCGCTCCAACGCCAACCTCATCGATGACCGCGCCCTGGACGAGGCGATCGACCGCGTCATGGCCGGCCCGCAGAAGCGCAGCCGCGTGATGAAGGAACATGAGCGCAAGATCACCGCCTACCACGAGGGCGGCCACGCCCTGGTGGCGGCAGCCCTGCGGAACTCCGCGCCGGTCACCAAGATCACCATCCTGCCCCGCGGCCGCGCCCTGGGTTACACCATGGTGGTGCCGGACAACGACAAATACTCCGTGACCCGCAACGAGTTGCTGGACCAGATGGCCTACGCCATGGGCGGCCGCGTGGCTGAGGAAATCGTCTTCCACGATCCCTCCACCGGCGCCTCAAACGACATCGAAAAGGCCACTGCCACGGCCCGCAAGATGGTTACCGAGTACGGCATGAGCGAGCGCGTCGGCGCTGTCCGCCTCGGCCAGGGCGGCGGTGAGCCGTTCCTGGGCCGCGATGCCGGGCACGAGCGCAACTACTCCGATCAGATCGCCTATGTGGTGGATGAGGAAGTGCGGCGCCTGATTGACCAGGCCCACGACGAGGCCTACGCCATCCTGATCGAGAACCGCGACGTCCTGGACCAGTTGGCCCTCGAACTCCTGGAACGGGAAACCCTGAACCAGGCCGAGATCGCCGATATTTTCAGCGACATCCGCAAGCGCGACTTCCGGGAAGTCTGGCTGTCCAAGGAGTCCCGTCCGGTGCAGCAGGCCGGCCCGGTGGAGTCCCGCCAGGAGAAGGCCGAACGGGAAGCCCAGGAGGAAGCCAAGCAGGCCCGCCTCGACGAACCGCTGGACGCCCAGCCGCCGCACCCGCAGGGTGTGCCGGAGGACGCTCCGTTCCAGGGCGGCATCCCCGACTCGGGGCCCGACGCCCTGCGCGGCTAAGCTTTCTCCTGTGAATCACTTCGACGACGACGACGCCCACGACTCCGCCATGCACCCCGCAGAGGGTGGATCCCACCACAAGAAGCACGAAAAGGTGGACCGGCCGCGGATTGAAGCTGCCGTCCGCGAAATCCTGCTGGCCATCGGTGAAGATCCGGACCGGGGCGGGCTTCAGGACACCCCCAAACGGGTCGCCAAGGCCTACGCCGAGGTGTTCGCGGGGCTGCACCATGATCCCGCGGACGTCCTCTCCACCACCTTCGACCTTGACCACGAGGAACTGGTCCTGGTCAAGGACATTCCCTTCTACTCGACGTGCGAGCACCACCTGGTGCCGTTCCACGGGGTGGCCCACGTGGGCTACATCCCCTCACATGACGGAAAAGTGACCGGGCTGAGCAAGCTGGCCCGGCTGGTGGACATTTATGCCCGCCGTCCGCAGGTGCAGGAGCGCCTCACCACGGAAATCGTCGAAGCGATGGTCACCCACCTCAAACCCCGTGGCGCGATCGTCGTTGTTGAATGCGAACACATGTGCATGTCCATGCGCGGTGTCCGCAAGCCCGGAGCAAAGACCGTCACCAGCGCGGTCCGCGGGCAGCTCCATGACCCGGCCACCCGTGCCGAAGCCATGAGCCTCATTCTCGGAAGGTAACAATCAGACCATGGACTCACTTGCAGCAGCCCCGGGAACCGGGCCGGCAACATCGCCGCTGCCCATCCTGCGCAAACCGCGCCCGGCCGCCAGGTTCGCAGACCTGCCCACGGACCGCACCCTGGTCATGGGCATCCTCAACGTCACCCCGGACTCCTTCAGTGACGGCGGAAAGCACGCCACCGCAGACACCGCTATCGCGGCCGGCCTGCGGATGTTCTACGCCGGAGCGGACATCATCGACGTCGGCGGCGAATCGACGCGGCCCGGAGCCGAAGACGTAAACCCGGAAGAAGAACAGCGCCGCGTGGTCCCGGTCATCCAGGCCCTGGTCAAGGCCGGAGCCCTGGTCAGCATCGACACCACCCACGCATCCACCGCCGCAGCTGCCCTGCAGGCCGGGGCGGCCATCATCAACGACGTTTCGGGGCTCACCATCGAGCCCGAGATGGCGGAACTTGTGGCTTCGTCCAAGGCTCCCTACGTGCTCACCCACCGCCGCGGCGACGCCCGCACCATGAACTCCCTGGCTGAATACCAGGACGTCGCCGGCGAAGTGGTTGCGGAGCTCGCCGGAGTGCGGGACAAGCTCTACGCAGCCGGTGTCACCCCGGACCAGATCATTGTCGATCCGGGCCTGGGATTCGCCAAGAACGACGCCCAGAACTGGGAACTGCTGCAGAACCTCGACCAGCTGGCGGGACTGGGGCACAAAGTCCTGGTGGCTGCATCCCGCAAGCGCTTCCTCGGCACGCTGCTCACGGTGGCCGGCAAGTCCGCCGCCCCGGAAGAACGCGACGCCGCCACGGCAGCGATCACTGCCATCAGCGCCTCCCGTGGCGCCTGGGCAGTCCGCGTGCACGACGTCGGACCCAGCCTTGACGCCGTCAAGGTCGCCTCACGCTTGGCTGCTGCACACACCAACCACTAGGGCCGGGGGACCCATGGACAGGATTACGCTGAGCGGGGTCACCGCGGTCGGCTATCACGGCGTGTTTGATTTTGAACGCCGCGACGGCCAGCCGTTTGTGGTGGACGCCGTACTCCATCTGGACTTCGCCAAGGCCGCTGAATCCGACGACGTCCGGGACACCGCGCACTATGGTGAGGTGGCGGACCGGATCAAGGAGTGGATCACCGGGGAGCCGCTGAACCTGATCGAGGCCCTCGCGGTCCGGATCGCCGATTCGCTGCTTAGGGACTTCACCATCGAGGCGGTGGACATCACCGTTCACAAGCCGCAGGCGCCCATTGAGGTGCCTTTTGGTGATGTGGCCGTGAGCGTCCACCGTGCCCGGCAGCAAAATGCCCCCACAGAGGCTGCCCCACCAGGCGGGCCGCAGCCATGACCGGCTATACCAAGGCTGTGCTGGCGCTCGGCAGCAACCTGGGCGAGCGGAACGACACCCTGTCCGAAGCTGTTGCGGACCTGGTGGACCCGCCCGAGGTCCGGCTGCTCGCTGTTTCCCCTGTGGTCCAGACCAAAGCGGTGGGCGGCCCGGCGGGCCAGCCGGACTTCCTGAACATGGTCATCACCGTCGAAACAACCCTGGATCCCACTGAATTACTGAGGCACTGCCAGGCGGTGGAGAACAAGCACCACCGCGTGCGGGAGGTCCGCTGGGGGCCGCGGACGCTCGACGTCGACATCATCACCTACGGCGATGTCATCAGCGACGATCCCGTGCTGACGCTGCCGCATCCCCTCGCGGCCAAGCGCGCCTTTGTGCTTTACCCCTGGTCCCTGATCGAGCCGGCCGCCACGTTGGACGGCGAACGCATCAGCGTCCTGGCTGCCCGCGCCGCCGACTTCGGCGATCTTGCCCCATTTGACGGGTTCGGCGACTACGACGGCGTCCCCACAGCAGGGGCGGTGGAGTAGCCGTGAAGCCCATCAATCCCATCCGCCTGATGCTGATCGGCCTGGTCATGGCCATTGCAGGCTGGTCGGCCACGGTGGTGACCAGCCGGTTCAGCCTGGCCACCCCGGTTCTGCCGGCCACCGCCCTGGCCTCCATGGGCGTGATCGTGGCCATCACCCTGATTCTTGGTATCCGGATCCTCAGGTGGCGTAACAGCAACCGCGACGCCACCAAGAAAAAGACTGTACTGAATCCGATCCTCGCTGCCCGGACGCTGGTGCTGGCCCAGGCCTGCGCCTACGCAGGCACTGTCCTGCTCGGCTGGCACGTGGGGATCTTCCTGGACCAACTCCGGATCTGGAACCTCCGCAGTGACCAGGGCATCACCTGGGTGGCTGTCGCCATGGCCGGCGGCGGCCTGGTCATGATCGTCGTGGGGCTGCTGGTGGAGCGGTTCTGCAAGATCCCGCCCGAAGACACCGAAACGCCCGGCGAGGGCAAACGGAGCCCGCGGGGCGAAGCCGCAGGGGAAGGCGAATATGCGTACCGAGGCGATTGATCCTCCCGGCATCATCTGGCAGCGCGTGTCGCCGAAGTACATCACCGTCCGGCTGGTGCAGTGGGCCATCGCCAACCTGGCCGCAGTGCTGATCCTGTCCCTTCCCCTGGTACTTGTCCTGTCGGGCTGGTGGCGGTGGCCCCCGCTGTGGCTGGCCATCACCGTCCCGGCCGTAACGCTGGTCCTGGCATTGTGGCGGCTCGCGCTGATCCCGCGCCAGGTGCGCGCCATCGGCTATGCGGAACGTGATGACGACCTGCTGATCCGCGGCGGCATCTTCTTCCAGCGGACCATGGCTGTACCGTACGGGCGGATGCAGTACGTCGATATCGCAGTGGGACCCGTGGAGCGCGGGCTGGGGCTCTGCACCCTCAAACTGCACACCGCCTCGCCTGGGACCAACGCGCTGATCCCAGGCCTGCCCGCTGCGGAGGGCGCCCGCCTGCGCGAGCAGCTCGCAGCCCGGGGCGAAGCCAGGCTGGCAGGACTGTGACCGCAGACGTTCCGGAGCCCGGCGCGCCTGCAGTGCTTCCGAAAACGCCCGACGGCGAGTGGCTGCGGGTCCACCCGGCGTCGCCCTTTGTGCGTGGCTGGCTGGCGCTGGCAGCCATCGGCTTTTTCTTCGGGCGGGACATTTTCGAACGGATGCTGCAGGGCCGGCCTGTCTTCGAAGAAGACTTCGCCGGCAGGGCCCCCTGGCTCGTGGCCGCCGGTGGTGCCGTGCTGCTGGCCACGGTGGCCGGTTTCGTCCTGGAGTGGTACTTCACCAAGTACCAGGTGTCCGGCGGCTACGTCCGGGTGAACTCGGGTTTCCTTTTCCGCCAGCAGCGGCAGGCCCGGCTGGACAGGGTCCAGGCCATCGACATCGTCCAGCCGCTCCTGGCCAGGATCTTCGGTCTGGCTGAGCTCAAGTTCGAGGTGGCGGACGCCGGCGAATCCGCTGTGCGGCTCGCGTTCCTGCGCATGGATGATGCCCGGCAGCTCCGGGCGGACATCCTGGCGCGCGCGGCCGGCGTGGTCCTGGATCCTGAACGTCCGCAGGAACCGGCTCCTGAGGCGCCGGAACATCCCGTACTGTCAGTGCCGCCGTCGCGCCTGGTGGGTTCGCTCCTCCTGAGTGAACAGAGCTTTTTTGTGGTCCTGGGCGGCGTCGCGTCGGTGATCCTGTCCGCCGTGACGGAGAACCGCGGCTTCTATTTCTACCTGATTCCCGCGGCGCTGGGCCTGGCTGCCAGCTACTGGGGCTCCTTCAACAAGGGCTACAACTTCACTGCCGCTATTTCGCCGGACGGGATCCGGCTGCGCTACGGGCTCCTGGATACCCAGGCGCAGACGCTGCCGCCCGGCAGGATCCAGGCCCTGAGAGTCTCGCAGCCGCCGCTGTGGCGTATCTTCGGCTGGTACCGCATCCAGGTCAATGTTGCCGGGTACGGGGCGCTGGGCAGCAACGGAGAAGTGTCTTCGCGCACCACACTGCTGCCGGTCGGAAAGCTGCCTGACGTGATGAGCATGCTCTCGCTGGTGCTCCCGGACCCGGGTACTGCCGAACCCGGGCGGATTTTCGCGGCCGGGCTCAACGGGCTGGATTCCGACGGCGGTTTTGTCACCACACCGCGCCGCGGCAGGCTGCTCGCACCGCTGGGATGGCGCCGCAACGGGTTCACGGCCACCGCTACTGCCCTCCTGATCCGCTCGGGCCGGTGGTGGCGGCAGTTGGTGGTGGTCCCGCATCAGCGGACCCAGTCACTGGCCCTGCACCAGGGTCCGCTCGCACGGCGTTTCGGGCTCGCGGACCTTGTCCTGCACACCACGGCCGGCCCTGTATCGCCGCGGCTGATCCAGGCCGGCGCGGACGAGGCCCGTGCCCTCTTTGATGCGCAGGCCGCCCGGGCCCGGCTGGCCCGCAAGCGTCAGACCACCGAGCATTGGCTAGCGCAGGTGGTGGAGCCCTTCCAGGCGGCGGTACCGGTGGTGCAGGACCTCCAGGGCACGGCGCCGGTGGCTGAGTCCACCGGGACTCGTGCCGCGCCAGCCGTTGAGTCGGTTGAGCCGGCACCCGCTGCTGAGGCCAGCGACACCCCGCCCCTGACACCCCAACAGGAAGGCCCGCAACGTGGCTAAGCCCGGACGCCTCGGCGTCGGAATCATTGGTGCCGGCAAAGTGGGCGCCGTCCTCGGTGCCGCCCTGCGCGCTGCCGAGCACGCCGTCGTCGGGGTTTCCGCGGTGTCCGACGCCAGCCGCGAACGCGCGGAGGCGTTGCTGCCCGGCGTTCCGGTCCTGGAGATCCAGGACATCGTGGAGCGCTCCCAACTGGTGCTCCTGGCAGTCCCGGATGACGCCCTGGCCGGCTTGGTTGACGGTCTGGCCAAACTGGGGGCCTGGCAGCCGGGTCAGATTGTTGCCCACACCTCGGGCAGGTTCGGCGTGGGGGTCCTCCGCCCGGTCCGGGCGGCGGGGTCCATTCCGTTGGCTTTGCACCCGGCGATGACTTTCACCGGCATGAGCCTGGACCTCGCCCGCCTGCTTGACTGTACATTCGGGGTCACCGCGGACGCCGCGATGCTGCCCATCGCCCAGGCGCTGGTAGTGGAGATGGGCGCTGAGCCGGTGGCTATCGCGGAGGGGGACCGCACCCTGTACCACGCCGCCCTGGCGCATGGCTCAAACCACTTGGTGACCCTCGTGGCACAGTCGTCCCAGTTGCTGCGGGACGTGGGCGTTGAAGCGCCCGAACGCATGCTCGGACCGCTGCTGCGCGCCACCCTGGAAAATGCCCTGGCCTCTGGCGAATCGGCCCTGACGGGGCCGGTGGCACGCGGCGACGTGGGTACCGTCCAGGCTCATGCGGAGGCGTTGCGTGAGCACGACGCCGGGGCGCACGGCGACGTGCTGGAGGCATACCTCGCCATGGCCCGCGCCACTGCCCTGCGCGCGGAAAGCCGTGGGCTGCTCAAGACCGAACAGCTGGGAGCAATCCGGGCTGCGCTGGAAGAAGGAAACTGACATGGCCATCCAACTGGTAACCACGGCGGCGGAGCTGCGGAACGCGGGTGCCCGCCTGCTCACGCACAAACAGGGCCGCTCACAGGGCCTCGTGCCCACCATGGGCGCGCTCCACGAGGGGCATGCCACGTTGGCGCGGACCGCCGTCGAACAGAACGACGTGGTGGTGGCAACCGTCTTCGTGAACCCGCTTCAGTTCGGTGATGCCGTGGACCTGGACCGGTACCCGCGGACCCTTGATGCCGATCTGGCACTCCTGGAAGAGCAGGGTGTGGACCTGGTCTTTGCGCCCTCCGTCGAGGAGGTCTATCCCGGTGGCCAGCCGCTGGTGCGCGTGAGCGCGGGCTCCCTCGGGGAGAAATGGGAAGGCACCTCCCGGCCGGGCCATTTCGACGGCGCCCTGACGGTGGTTGCCAAACTGCTGCACTACGGCACACCCGCAGCCGGGTTGCCCGCCACCGGGGCCTTCGTCACGGGAGGCGGCGGGGGACTGCCCTCCTACCGGGCCTACTTCGGCCAGAAGGACGCGCAGCAGCTGGCCCTGGTGCGCCGCATGGTGGCGGACCTGAACTTTCCGGTCGACATCGTGGCGGTGCCCACTGTGCGTTCCGCTGACGGGCTGGCCCTCTCCAGCCGCAACCGCTTCCTTTCGGCAGAACAGCGCGACGCTGCGCTGGTGCTCTCGCGGGCGCTGCGGCTCGTCGAGGAACGGGCGAACGCGAATGAGCCGTTAGATCTCGAATCCGTGCAGGCGCTGATTGAATCCCAGGCGCTGGTTGAACTGGACTACTTCGACGTGGTGGATCCGCGCACCCTGGAGCCGCTCGCCGAAAACTGCCGTAACGTTCCGTTCCGTGGCGAGGGGTTGGCGCTTATCGCGGCCAAGGTGGGACCGGTCCGGCTGATAGACAACGTACCGCTCAGCTCCTGATACCGGGCAGGCTTGGCAGGAGCTATTCGCCTTGAGGGTCCCGGTTGACCATCAGTTGCTGCAGGAGAGCACGTTCCGGCCGGCCGGGGTTCTGTGCCACGCAGCGGCGCAGCCTGGCCCTGGCCAGTTCCTCGCTGGGGTTGGTCCCGGCCAGCACTTCATCGATGATTTCCTGGGCCTGCCATCGCAGGGATTCCTTCGCGAACTGCCGGACTTCAGCGGACGCCGCCGCTCCTTCAATCCACGGATCGGTCTGTTCGCTCGGGATAAATTCGAAAACTCGCTCTGCTGACATTGGGGCCTCCTTGCACCAGGCCGGTGGATTCCTGATGGGGTCCCTCGGCGTCGAAGCACTGCGCTGAAAAACACATTACAGCGAGTAAGACTGGTCTGTCTCCCCTGAGGGGTAAACTTATTCTTACGATGATTCACGGCGCAGATCCCGTACCGTCCCCTGCTGAAGTACAGGTAGCGGCGGTACTTGGGCCTGCCGATTCGCGGAGCCGGATCCTCGCCGTGGCCTATGATCTTTTCTCCCGCCGCGGCGTGCGGGACGTGGGCGTGAACGAGTTGATTGAACGCTCGGGCGTGGCCAAGGCAACCTTCTACCGGCATTTCCCGTCGAAGGATTCCCTGGTCCTCGCCTTCCTTGAACAGCGGGACCAGCTCTGGACCGTAGAAGCCATCGTCAGCCAGGCGCGGCTCCGCGGCACCACACCCACCGAACAGCTGCTGGCCATCTTTGATGTCTTTGGTGACTGGTTCCTCCGGGACGATTTCGAGGCCTGCTCCTTCATCAACGTCCTGCTTGAGATGGGTCCCGCCCATCCGCTGGGCAAGGCCAGCATCGATTACCTGGCAAAGATCAGGGGCCATGTGCAGGCACTGGCCGAAGAGGCAGGCCTGCAGCGCACCGAGGAATTCTCCCGGTCCTGGCACATCCTGATGAAAGGCTCCATCGTCTCGGCCACCGAAGGCGATACCGGGGCTGCGAAGCGCGCCCAGCAGATGGCCGGCTGGCTTATCGAGCACCACCGCAGCTGACCTCCCCGCGGCGGCGCAGTGGATCCGTCCGCGCGGAAGGTTCCCAGCTTCGCCCTGGTACACCTAGCGCCGCTGTTGCCTACAGTGATTCCCAGATAGTCAGCTTGCTTATGACTTGAGGCTTTTCTAGGCTGGGTGGGTCAGACACTCAACTCTCGAAGCGGTCCCCGCGTGCGCTCGAAGCCACGCCGGTCCGCCTCACTGAAGGAGGAAAAATGTCAGAACACAGCATCGCAGGGAAGAAGGTTGCCTTCCTGTTGACGGACGGCGTGGAGCAGATCGAGCTCACCAGCCCGTGGCAGGCAGTGAAGGACGCCGGCGGCGAACCCACCCTGGTGGCCCTGTCGAGCGGCCGGCTGCAGGGCTTCAAAGGCACCGAGAAGGGCGATACCTTCGACGTGGACCTCACGGTTGCCGAGGCCGACGCTTCGGACTTTGACGCGCTGGTGCTCCCGGGCGGGGTAGTGAACGCCGATCATCTGCGGGTGGACAAAGATGCGCAGAAGTTCACGCGCAGCTTCTTCGAGCAGCACAAGCCCGTGGCCGCCATTTGTCATGGCCCGTGGCTGCTGATCGACGCCGGTGTGATCCGGGGCCGCAACGTGACCTCGTACCACACGCTCCAGACCGACCTGAAGAACGCAGGCGCCAACTGGAGCGATGAGGAAGTAGTGGTGGACCAGGGCCTGGTGACCAGCCGCAGCCCGAAGGACCTCCCCGCCTTCAACAGCAAGGTGGTGGAGGAAATCTCCGAAGGCCGGCACGCCGGCCAGACGGCATAGGCGGAAGTGTTCCCTCAGGGTTAAGAAAAATACCCGGTGGAGGAATTCCTCCACCGGGTAGAGTGTTGGAATCTGCAGCGACGATGCTCGCGCGCCACTTTATTCCCAGGCCCGCGCCACTACATTCCAAACTCCCTGAGGGAACACCCATGTCTACAGAAGTCTCTCCGAACGCTGCCGGGCAGCCCGGCCAGCCTGCACCAACAGCGGCTACGAAGCAGCCCGCCACGGAGAAAATGTCCCGCGAGTCGGTGACCATCATCGCCACCCTGCTCGTGGCCACCTTTGTGGTGATCCTCAACGAGACCATCATGAACGTTGCCCTGCAGCGGCTGATGGTGGACCTTGGCGTCGATGCTCCCACCGTTCAGTGGCTCTCCACCGGCTTTATGCTCACCATGGCCGTGGTCATCCCCACCACAGGGTTCATTCTCCAGAGCCTCTCCACCCGTGCGGTCTTTATGCTCGCCATGGGACTCTTCGCAGGCGGCACCGCCCTGGCGGCCATCGCACCCGGCTTCGAAATCCTGCTGCTGGCCCGCATTGTCCAGGCCGGCGGCACGGCAATCATGCTGCCCCTGCTGATGACCACCATCCTTACGCTGGTGCCGCTGGCCAAGCGCGGCGCGGTCATGGGCAACGTCAGCATTGCCATCTCGGTCGCGCCGGCCATGGGACCAACCGTCTCCGGGCTGATCCTGGAGCACTTCACCTGGCGCTTTATGTTCGTGTTCGTCCTGCCGGTGGCGCTGGCAGCCCTCGCCATCGGCGCCAAATACCTGACCAATATCGGTGAGACAGAAAAGACCAAGCTCGATTTCTTCTCGGTCTTCCTGACGGTTCCGGCCTTCGGCGGCCTGGTCTACGGTCTCAGCCAGATCGGTGGCGGACACGGCGGGCAGGCCGGTCCCGGCACCGCGGCCGTTGCCGCGCTCGTGATCGGCGTCGCCAGCCTGGCGGTCTTTGTGCTGCGCCAGGTCCGGCTGCAGAAGGCTGAGGCGCCCCTGCTGGACCTCCGCGCCTTCAAATTCCGCATGTTTACTGTCTCCGTGCTGCTGATGGTGGTGGCCATGATGGCCCTCTTCGGCGGCGTCATTCTGCTTCCCCTCTACCTTCAGGAAATCCGCGGACTGGGTTCCCTTGAGACCGGGCTGGTGCTGCTCCCGGGTGGCCTGGCCATGGGCCTGCTGGGTCCGGTCATCGGCCGCCTTTTCGACAGGATCGGCCCCCTGCCGCTCACCGTGACCGGATCGGTCCTGATGGTGGTGGCCCTGTGGCAGTTCTCCATGCTCGACGCCGGCACTGCTGTGTGGTGGATTGTCACCCTCCATGTGGGGCTGAGCTTCGGGCTCGCGCTGCTGTTCACTCCGGCGTTCACCACGGGCCTGAACCCGTTGCCGCCGCATCTGTACTCGCACGGCTCGGCGATCATGAGCACCACACAGCAGGTCGCCGGCGCGGCCGGCACCGCGTTGCTGGTGTCCATCTTCGCCGTGGTCTCCGCGGCATCAGGCCTTGTGGCGGGGATGAGTGCCGCGTTCCTGACGGCAACTGTCATAGCCCTTGCCGCCGTCGTGCTTTCCGCGATGATGCGCAAGACCGAGGGCGCAGCCCCGGGCCACGGACCGGCCCACTAACCCACGCCCAAACCAACCCCACTCCCAAACCAACGCGGGGTACCCACTCCCAACCAACGCGGGGTCACTTAACGCTCAATCCGGGGCCCGGAACGGGCGCTAAGTGACCCCGCGTTGTGGTGAAGCCAGCCTTCCACCGCATTTTCCCAGAGTGCGGGATCCCTGTTCCACTCCTGCGTGTGCCGGCAGGCCGGGAACCTGACCAGGCTCACCAGGTCAGGGAAACGGGCCGCGTAGTCCTCGCTGATGCGGATCGGCGTGCTGGCATCGCCAACGCTGTGGAGGATGATCGCCGGCACGGGCGGTGCCATAGCGGTGAAATCCAGGGTCCGAAGATCCAGCGGCTGGGCCAGTCCGGCAAACCGGTGCAGCGGCCCGCGGAGGATCCTCAACACTCCCATGGCAAGGGCGGTGGGTAGACGCCGCGATGCCGTGTGGGAGAAGAGCGTCCGGTGCCAGTCCAGGACCGGCGCCGTCAGCACCAGCCCGGTGATCAGGTCCCGGTGGCCGGAGGTGTGGGCTGCGGCCAAGGCCATGGTTGCACCCATCGACCAGCCCGAGATGATGATCGAGCCGGCACCGTGCGCAGCCGCGTAATCCAGGGCCGCTTCCACGTCCGCCAGTTCGCTGAGGCCGAGGTGGTGTTTGCCGTCCGGCGTCGGGGGAGCGTCAGGGTCGCCGCGGAATGAGATGAGCAGTTGCGTGCAGCCGAGCCGTTGGAAGAACGGTGCCGTGCGGAGGCCGGTGGCCCGGCGCCCGCCGAGGCCATGGACGTGGATGACCCAGGGGCGCTGGGCGGTGCCGGGGATGAGCCATGCCGGAGCGGGCCCTGGCAGCTGCACGTCCTCGAAGGGCAGGCCGGCCCCTTCAGGGGTTGGGTAGACGTAGCCGGACCAGTAGCCCGCAGTGTCACGCCCGAGCCGGCCGCTGTAGATTTTTTCGACGCGGCGGGTGACCGTGCGGGCCCTGTTGTCGCTGGATATCACCTGACCGATGCGGGCGTGCCCGGTGCGGTTGCCCCAGTACAGGCTGTAGACGCCCGGAGCCGAGGTGTCCTGGTCGGCGCGGAAGGTGACAGAGCCGTCGTCGACGTCCAGAATCCGGGTGCGCTCCGGCCGCTGGACGATGGGGGTCACCAGACTCCTGGCGATCCGCAGGCAAAGCCAGCCCACAAAGGAAGCCGCAGCGAGTGCGGCTGCGGCACCGAGGAGGGACCGGTTGCTCACCCAGCCGCCTGGGCGGCGGGGCCGGAACGGGGCTGGCCCTGAACGCGGCCGGCAGTGCATGGGGCGGGGCGCACAGGTCAGCCGGCGAAGAACTCGCTGAGTTCGGTGATCAGCTTCTCCGGGGCACGGAGCACGCCGTCATGGCCGGCGGCCGGCAGGATGGTGTAGCTGGAGCCGGAGAGGACGTCGTGGATCTGGCCGCATGCCACACCGAAGTACGCCGGGCTTTTCTCACCCACCACGATCAGGGTTTCCAGGGGCAGCGCCAGGAACGGTTCGGCCGGCATGTCCGCGGCGATGATTGCCTTGATCTCGCGGACGCCGGTGTTCATCAGTTCACGCTGCTGCTTGCCCACATGGGTCGCGGCGGTGAGCTTGTTCGCGATGGTGAGCATGGACAACGGCATCCGGGAGAACGCACCGCCTGTTTCCAGGCCCTTGTTCAGGACGGCGAGGGCCCTGCCGTCATCCCCGGCCGCGGTGGCTTTTTCATATTCGGCGGTCCAGTCCGCCTTGACGCTGTGGTTCACGGACACCGCCGGGTCATAGACTGCGAGCCGCTCCACCGGGAGGGTACGCGCCGCGTGCAGGGCCACGGCGCCGCCGAAGCTGTGCCCGAAGACGTCGGTGCTGGACGTGTGCTTCATGACGGCGTCCAGGTCCCGGATATCCGTATCCAGGGTGTAGTCCTCCGGCTGCGGCGAGGAGGATCCGCGGCCCCGGCGGTTGAACGTGTGCACCGGCCGGCCAAGGGCTGCGCTGAGTTTCTGCGCGAATTTGGTGTAATCGGCTGCGGTCACCATGGAAGCCGGCACCACCACCACGCCGGAACCGGCCGAAGCCAGTTCCGCACCCGTGGAGAAGAGCTCCAGTGTGCCGCCGTCGGGGGTTCTGATGTTCTCACGCGTCATGAACCGAGCCTATCGGAGGTACCTGAGTGCTGACAGCAGGCTCAGCCCTTGAAGTACTCCGCGATGTCCGTGACCAGCTCATTCACCGCTGCCGGGATGGAGCCGTGGAAGCCTTTGGGCGAGAGTTCGTAGGTGCTGCCTGGTACCGAGGCGTGCAGGCGCTGCGCGGTGACCTTGTAATAGCCCGGGCTCTTGCCGCCCACCATGAAATGCGTGTTGGCGGGCAGGACGCCGAAGTCCCGGACGTGGTCGGCTTCGTCGTAGGCTGCCCGCAGTTCGCCGACTCCGGTGGGCATCAGTTCGCGGAACATCCTGTTGACCTTGGTGCGGGAGACCAGGGCCATGAGGCCGGCGAGGACGGGCTCGGGAATTTTGGAGAGCGTGGTGGCAGGCTGCATGCCCTTCTTCAGCCGGGCCAGGGCATGGCCTACATTGCCGGCGTTGACCGCTGCCTCAAAATCGTCCAGCCAGGAGGTGTCCATGCTGCCGTCGATGTTGACGGCGGCGTCATAGACCGCCAGTTTGTCCGGCTCGTGGGAAGTGCCGGCGAACTCCTGCACCGCATTCAGGGCCACCGAACCGCCCAGGCTGTGGCCCAGGAGGTTACGGGCGCCGGTGGCGTCCATGACCGTGCGGACATCCGCGATTTCAGTGGCCATGGAGTAATCGGAAGGCTGTTCGGTGGAGTTGCCCCGTCCGCGCCGGTCGTAGACATCCACGGCCCAGCCTTCGCCCAGGCCTTTGGCCAGTGCCACCGAGAACGGACGGTAGATCAGGGCGGTGAGGAACGCGCCGCCAATGACCACCACGCGGCGCTCGCCCGGCGCATCGTCGGTGCCGTAGCTGTACAACGCCAGCCTGCCGCCGTCGTGCGTGGGAAGTTCCTGTTCTTTCACGCTCCCCATCCTAAGTGTGGGGGCCTGGCCGCCGGCTCCAGGACTACCGGCGCCTCCCCAGCGCCCGGAGCTGGCCGTCGCTGCCGTTGATGAACCGGGCAATCCTTACGGCAAGGCCCTTGCCGGGACGGATCGGGCCCTCGTGCAGCTGGCCCGGCACCACCTGGAACGTGATGGCGGGGACGGCGGCTGCCAGCTGCCGGCCGGTCTCGGCGAAGTACGCGGGGCTCCAGCCGCCGCTCAGCATCAGGATGGGGGTGGTGAGGGACATGAAATCGTCCAGTTCGGCGTCGGCGTCGAGCACGGCGCGCATTTCCTTGACGGCGGTGGGCAGCAGCTGGCGCATCTCGGACCCGAGGTTGGTCCGGGCCGAGAGGATGCTCAGCATCCGCAGGGCGCCGAGGGGCAGGTAGGACAGGGGGCCGGCAGTGGCCAGGCCCTGGACCAGGTGCGCCCACGCATGGTTCAGCTGGCCGGCGGTCACTGCGTCCTCGAGTTCGGGCCGCCAGCGGTGGCTCAGGTTTCCGGAGAGTGATACGGCGGCATCGTAGGTCACCAGCCTGCTGATCGGCAGGGTCCGTGCGGCCTGCAACGCCACGAATCCGCCGTAGCTGTGCGCCACCACGTCAGTGGACCCCGTCTCGCGCAGGACCGCAGCGAGGTCGCTGATCTCGGTCTTCACCGAGTAGTCATCGGGCTGGGGCGATGATCCGTCCCGCCCCCGCCTGTTGTAGCAGTGCACGGGCCGGCCCAGCAGGACGCTCAGCTTCCGGGCGAAAGGACGGTAGAGGGCGTCGGTGACCAGAGTGCCGTGGATAAGTACGACGCCGGGAGGCCCCGCCGTCGTCGGGTCCAGTTCCACAGGGGTGCGGAAGGAATGCACGTCGAGGTGCCCGCCGTCGTCCGTCTCCACCGTCCATTTCTCCACAGCCCGAGTCTATGCCCGGGACCGCCCCCGGAAGCCGGGTGCGCGATCGCCCGGTAAACTTGGGGATTGTGACTTCCCAAAACACCCCCGCCCCCAAAAATGCCCCAGAGCCGGTCGACGCCAGCGAACAGATGCGCATCCGCATGGAAAAGCGCACCAAGCTGATCGAGCGCGGCACCGAGGCATATCCGGTGGGTGTTGAGCGCACGCACTCCCTCGCCGAGATCCGCGAAAAATACGCGCACCTCGAGGCTGATGACACCACCGGCGACGTCGTGGGCGTCACCGGCCGTGTGGTTTTTGTGCGGAACACCGGCAAGCTGTGCTTCGCCACGCTCCAGGAAGGCGGCGTTGACGGCAAGGGCACCCGGCTCCAGGCCATGCTGAGCCTGGCCAACGTGGGTGAGGAAGCGCTCGCCGACTGGAAGGCCCTGGTGGACCTGGGCGACCACGTCTTCATCAAGGGCGAGGTGATTTCCTCCCGCCGAGGCGAGCTGTCCGTGATGGCCGAATCATGGTCCATGGCCTCCAAGGCGCTCCGCCCGCTGCCCGTCCTGCACGCGGAACTGAACGAGGAAACCCGTGTCCGGCAGCGGTACGTTGACCTGATGGTGCGCGATGAAGCCCGGGAAATGGTCTACACCCGCGCTGCGATCACCCGGTCCATCCGCGAGAGCCTGCACCGCCACAGCTACGTGGAGGTGGAAACGCCCATCCTGCAGCTGGTCCACGGCGGGGCCCTGGCCCGTCCGTTCGAAACGCACATGAACGCGTTCGATCAGAAGATGACCCTGCGCATCGCCACCGAGCTTTACCTCAAGCGCGCCGTGGTGGGCGGAATCGACCGCGTCTACGACATGGGCCGGGTCTTCCGCAACGAGGGCGTGGACTCCACCCACAGCCCGGAATTCACCACGCTTGAATGCTACGAAGCCTGGGCGGACCAGTTCGTCATGGCCAACCGCATCAAGGAGATCATCCTCGACGCCGCGGACGCTGTGGGTGCCGGCCGGACCCTGCAGACGGACGCCGGGGAAATCAACCTCGACGGCGACTGGGCCTGGCTTTCCGTTTACCCCGGCTTGTCCGAGGCCGTTGGCCAGGAAGTCACTCCTGACACGTCAGTGGAGGTGCTGCGGGACATTGCCGCCAAGCACGAGGTGAAGGCGGACCCGAAGTGGGATGCCGAGAAGCTGGCCGTGGAGCTGTTTGGCGAAATTGTGGAGCCCACGCTGCTGAACCCCACCTTTGTCTATGACTACCCGCCCTCCGCGCAGCCGCTTGCCCGCCCGCACCGCGAGGACGGCCGCCTGATCGAGGCCTGGGACCTCATCATCGGCGGCATGGAACGCGGCACGGCCTTCTCCGAGCTGATCGACCCCGTCATCCAGCGCGAGCGGCTCACGGAACAGTCCCGGCATGCTGCCGCCGGTGACGACGAAGCCATGCAGCTGGATGAGGACTTCCTGCGCGCCCTCGAATACGGTGCGCCGCCGATGGGTGGCATCGGCCTGGGGATCGACCGTCTGGTCATGCTGTTCACCGGTGTCGGCATCCGCGAAACCATTCTCTTCCCGCTCCTGAAGCCGGAAGGGCACTGACTGTGGAATATGTCGCAGTTCTCCTGCCCTCGGTAGTGGTGGGCCTGATTTTCTGGTTTGCGATGAAATCGATCTTCAATGCCGATAAGGCCGAGCGGCAGGCGGAAGCCCGTGCCCAGGCCGAAGCCCGGAGTGCAGCAAATACCGAGCCTGATGCAAAAGCCAAAAATCAGTCTTCGCCCCCTCTGGACCGTCCGGATGCGGAATCCTGATATAGTCCCGGGACTTTGTGTGGATATCCACAGGAACCAATAGATGCTTTGACGCGTTGCCATAATGAGGGTCATACTTTTTAGAGGAACATCCTGCTTTTCTGAAAACCCGAACCCTTTCCCAGAGGAAGACTATTAATGGCACAGAAAGTAAACATCGTCCTCGTAGATGATCTGGATGGGGGATCCGCGGATGAGAATGTCCGCTTTGGCCTCGATGGGGTCAGCTACGAAATTGATCTGTCTTCGGCCAACGCGGCCGAACTCCGGACGTCGTTGGAGCGGTTTGTAACCGCGGCGCGCAAGACATCTGCCGGGCGGACTGCCCGCACCAAACCGGCAGTGACCGGGCGCGGCAATGATTCCGCGCAGATCCGTCAATGGGCCCGCGAAAACGGCTACACGGTTAACAGCCGTGGCCGAATTCAAGCGGAAATCCAAGAGGCCTACCAAAAGGCCAATTCTTAGGAGCCGGCCTCCAGCCTTACCAGGAACCCTGTCTTCGCCCCCCGGCGTCGGCAGGGTTTTTTGGTGTCTTGAATTGCGCGAAGGAACATTTTGTGCCGTCAGGCGGACAAGGCCAGGGACATGCCTTGAATTTTCCCGGCGAATCCATGCTTCGGCGGGAGACCCTAATGTGGGTAATTAGGGGATCGCAGCGGATTATTGCCTCCCGACGTGCTGATTGCCGGCTTCTTGAAGCTCTTGTGCGGGGTTGCGGTCAGACGGAATGCCCTAAGGCTGCCCAACCGGCACTAAGCGCCACTAAAGAAGCCAGCGACAACCAGGTGCGGTGGAGATTCCAGCGCGTCCACTTTTGTTCGAAGGCCTTCCTGGCCGATGCCTGTCCGGACCCCTCACCCTGCGCGAGCTGGTCGTTTAAAGGTATGTTGACCGCGAAGGTGATGGCCAGGGTTGCCGTGTGCAACGCCCACGCGATGCCGACAGGTAATGCACTGTCCAGCCCGTTGAGCGACGAATAGACGGCCGGCGGCGGGAAGCGGGCGCTCCCCTTCGGGACGCACCGGACGGGATCGAGGGAAGCCATGACATTTGAGGCAAACCCGGCGCTCCGGCATGTGGACGTTTCGCTCCCGTTCGCCGGACGGTGGAAAGTGGAAAACAGCCCGAAGCGCAGGGTCCCCAGCCATGGCACCAGTATGCTGGGCACCGCCTACGCCATCGACTTCGTCGGTGTGGACGAGAACGGCAGGACTGCCCCGGGCGTGAGCTGGCGGACCGCCCTCGGCACGGAGCCGCCGGAGCAGTTCTTCGCCTTCGGCCGCGAAATCCTGGCCCCGGTGACCGGCCGGGTCGCAGCCGTGCATCAGGGCGAGCAGGACCACGAGGCCCGCCGCTCCCCGGTTTCGCTCCTGCCTTACGCGCTGGGACAGGCTTCACGGCTCCGTCAGGGGCTCGGCAACATCACCGGCAACTGTGTGATCATTGCTCCGCGCGGAAGCGGCGCCTTTGTTGCGGTGATGCATCTCCAGGCCGGCTCCATCCGGGTATCCGTGGGCCAGGAGGTTACGGAGGGAGAGCACATCGCCAACTGCGGCAACTCCGGCAATTCCACGCAGCCACACGTGCACATGCAGGCGATGGACAGGCTTGACCCGTGGACAGCCCAAGGGCTTCCGATGCGGATCAGGCGCTATTACGAAAAGCCCCGCAGGTCCACGCGCTTCATACTTCGGGAAAACACGGTTCCGGACGAAGCTTCAACCGTGGAGGCCGTGCGCTAGCCGCTTCATCCCGTCACACGGACACGCATGGTTTCCCCTGTGGCGAACACGCTCCACAAGTCAGGGTCTGCCACGTAGCATCAAAGTACGTCGTAGCTAGGAGTGTGGCGAAATGTTTGAGCGATTTACGGACCGTGCCCGTCGAGTAGTTGTGCTTGCCCAAGAAGAGGCACGCATGCTGAACCACAATTACATTGGTACCGAACACATCCTCTTGGGTCTGATCCATGAAGGTGAAGGCGTTGCCGCCAAGGCTCTGGAGTCCTTGAGCATTTCGCTCGACGGCGTTCGCGAGCAGGTGCAGGAGATTATCGGCCAGGGCCAGCAGGCCCCGTCCGGCCACATCCCCTTCACGCCGCGCGCCAAGAAGGTGCTGGAGCTCTCGCTGCGCGAAGCCCTGCAGCTGGGCCATAACTACATCGGCACCGAGCACATCCTGCTCGGCCTCATCCGTGAGGGCGAGGGTGTTGCCGCCCAGGTGCTGGTGAAGCTTGGTGCAGACCTGAACCGGGTCCGCCAGCAGGTCATCCAGCTGCTCTCCGGCTACCAGGGCAAGGAAAGCACCGGCGGCGGAGGCGTCGGCGCGGGCCAGCCGGAAGGCACTCCCGCCGGTTCGGTGGTCCTGGACCAGTTCGGCCGCAACCTGACCCAGGCTGCGCGCGAGAACAAACTGGACCCCGTGATCGGGCGCGAGCAGGAAATGGAACGCGTTATGCAGGTCCTTTCCCGCCGGACCAAGAACAACCCGGTCCTGATCGGTGAGCCGGGCGTCGGCAAAACAGCCGTCGTCGAGGGCCTTGCCCAGGCTATTGTCCGCGGTGACGTCCCGGAAACCATCAAGGACAAGCAGCTGTACACCCTGGACCTCGGTTCATTGGTGGCAGGCTCCCGTTACCGCGGTGACTTCGAAGAGCGCCTGAAGAAGGTCCTCAAGGAAATCCGCACGCGTGGCGATATCATCCTGTTTATCGACGAGATCCACACCCTTGTGGGTGCCGGTGCCGCCGAAGGTGCCATCGATGCCGCGTCCATCCTGAAGCCCATGCTGGCCCGCGGTGAACTGCAGACCATCGGTGCCACCACCTTGGACGAGTACCGCAAGCACATCGAGAAGGACGCCGCACTCGAGCGCCGCTTCCAGCCCATCCAGGTCAAGGAGCCTTCCGTCGCGCATGCGATCGAGATCCTCAAGGGCCTGCGTGACCGTTACGAGGCGCACCACCGGGTGACCATCACCGACGGCGCCCTCGCCTCAGCTGCCAGCCTCGCCGAGCGCTACATATCGGACCGCTTCCTGCCGGACAAGGCGATCGACCTGATCGACGAAGCCGGTGCACGGTTGCGCATCCGCCGGATGACCGCCCCGCCGGAGCTCAAGGCCATGGACGAGCGCATCGCCAAGCTGAAGATGGAGAAGGAATCCGCCATCGACGCCCAGGACTTCGAGGGTGCTGCTTCGCTCCGCGACAAGGAGCAGAAGCTCATCACCGAGCGCGCCGAGAAGGAACGCCACTGGAAGTCCGGCGGCATGGATGACATCTCCGAGGTGGATGAGGATCTCATCGCCGAGGTGCTGGCCAACTCCACGGGCATCCCGGTCTTCAAGCTGACCGAGGAAGAATCCTCGCGGCTGCTCAAGATGGAAGATGAGCTGCACAAGCGTGTCGTCGGCCAGGACGAGGCCATCAAGGCACTGTCCCAGGCGATCCGCCGCACCCGTGCAGGCCTGAAGGACCCCAAGCGTCCCGGCGGCTCGTTCATCTTCGCCGGCCCCACCGGCGTCGGCAAGACCGAGCTCGCAAAGGCCCTGGCGGAGTTCCTGTTCGGTGAAGAGGATGCCCTCATCACCCTGGACATGTCCGAGTACTCCGAGAAGCACACGGTTTCGCGGCTCTTCGGTGCCCCTCCGGGCTACGTGGGCTACGAAGAGGGCGGGCAGCTGACCGAGAAGGTCCGCCGCCGTCCGTTCTCCGTGGTCCTGTTCGACGAAGTGGAGAAGGCCCACGCGGACCTCTTCAACTCCCTCCTGCAGATCCTGGAAGACGGCCGCCTGACCGACTCCCAGGGCCGTGTGGTGGACTTCAAGAACACCGTGATCATCATGACCACCAACCTCGGTACCCGGGACATCTCCAAGAGCGTTGCCACCGGCTTCCAGTCCGGCACGGACACGCAGACCGGCTACAACCGGATGCGCGCCCGCGTCACGGAGGAGCTCAAGCAGCACTTCCGCCCGGAGTTCCTGAACCGTGTGGATGACGTTGTGGTGTTCCCGCAGCTCACCCAGGACGAGATCATCGAGATCGTGGACATGTTTGTGGGCCGCCTCGAGAAGCGCCTCAAGGACAAGGACATGGGCATCGAGCTCACGCCCGCGGCCAAGGTGCTGCTGGCAACCCGCGGCTACGATCCCGCCATGGGTGCCCGGCCGCTGCGCCGCACCATCCAGCGCGAGATCGAGGACCAGCTCTCCGAGAAGATCCTGTTCGGCGAAATTCACGCCGGCGATATCGTCGTAGTGGATGTGGACGGCGAAGGAGACTCCGCCAAGTTCACGTTCGCCGGCAATACCAAGCCGCGCATCCCGGAGATCGCCCCGAGCGTCTAGACCACCAGACAAGCTGAAAGCCCTGTCCGCTCCACAAAGGAGCGGACGGGGCTTTTGTGCGTGGTGGAGGTGAAGCGAAGCGAGGGTGCCGGTGGCATTTGTGTAGCTTGCGTCAGAGCGACGAAGGAGCAGCAAGCGGCAAATGGCGCCGGTACCAGAGCATCCCGGCCACTCGTGCGGCCACCGTAGGATGGATCCTGTGACTGACGCCTTCCATATCCGCCCTGCCCGCACCAGTGATGTCGCCGCCATCAAAAGCCTGGTGGCGCCGTTGGCCGAGCAGCGGATCCTGATGGCCAAGGAGACGGTGGCATACTACGAGAGCCTCCAGGAGTTCCGGATCGCGGAATCCGACGACGGCGAAGTCATCGGCTGCGGGGCCCTGCACGTGATGTGGGAGGACCTGGCTGAAGTCCGCACCCTGGCGGCGTCCGACGCCTGGCGGGGCAGGGGCGTAGGTCATGTCCTGGTCGAAAGCCTGTTGGAGGAGGCGCGTGACCTCGGGGTGGCCCGGGTCTTTTGCCTCACGTTCGAAGTGGACTTTTTCAAGCGCCACGGCTTCGAGGTGATGGCGGACCAGACTGCGGTTGACCCAACGGTCTACTCGGAACTGCTGCGCTCCCATGACGAAGGTGTGGCGGAGTTCCTGGACCTGGCCCGGGTGAAGCCGAACACGCTGGGAAACACCCGGATGATCAAGGTCCTGTAACACCCCAACCTGCACCAGCGCCGACCCCTGCAGGGGCGGAGCAGCACGGCCTGAGGCTGTTGGCTTAAATCTATTTGTTGGATAAACTAGCCGGGCCGCGGTTCGGCCGGCAGGTAAGGGACAGTCATTGGGGGCTGTCCCTTACCTATGCCGCGAGCCCCTGCTCCCCATGGCCTGAACCCGGATGTCGGCGCCCGGACACTCATTGACCGGGTGGAACAGGTGTCCACCAGACGGGGCGGGCTACCGGACTGAATGCAGCGATAGTAGGGTCAAAGAGCATCCTCCGGAAGTCCCCTCCCCAGGAGTTCGGCCATGAAAAAGCTCATCAATGACCCCCGTGCAGTGGTCGCCGAGTCCGTCGAGGGCTTCGGACTCGCGCATGCGGCACTGGTGACCGTCAGTACGGACCCCCTGTTCATCACGCGGAACAACGTGCCGACGGCGGGAAAGGTGGGGCTTGTGTCGGGCGGAGGCAGCGGCCACGAACCGCTCCATGCCGGTTTTGTCGGTCTTGGAATGCTCGACGCCGCCGTGCCAGGGGCGGTGTTCACCTCACCCACGCCGGACCAGATCCTTCCGGCGGCGTTGGCTGCAGACTCCGGTGCCGGCGTCGTCCTTATCGTGAAGAACTACACCGGGGATGTCCTGAACTTTGAGACGGCTGCGGAACTGGCTGAGGCCGAAGGCGTCGATGTCCGAACGGTGATCGTCAATGACGACGTCGCCGTCGAAGACTCGCTGTACACAGCCGGACGCCGCGGTGTTGCCGGTGCCGTGCTGGTGGAGAAGATCGCCGGCGCAGCCGCGGAACGAGGGGACGGCCTGGATGCTGTGGCTGCGATGGGAAACCGCGTCAACAGCAACGTCCGGACCATGGGTGTGGCGCTGGCTGCGTGCACGGTCCCGCATGCGGGAACACCCAGCTTCGACCTTGCAGAGAACGAGATTGAATTCGGCGTCGGCGTCCACGGCGAGCCCGGCCGGCACCGCATGGCAATGGAGGACGCGGACGGCATCACCGACCGCCTGCTGGACGCGGTGCTGGGCGATCTGGGGATCGCCGCGGGCGAGAAGGTGCTGCTGTTCGTCAACGGCATGGGTGGCACCCCGCTGAGTGAGCTGTACATCGTGTACCGCCATGCCGCCCAGGTGCTTGCCGGGCGGGGAGCCGCCGTGGAGCGCTCACTGGTGGGGAACTACGTCACCGCCCTGGACATGCAGGGCTGCTCGATCTCTGTCCTCCGCCTTGATGACGAACTGACCCGGCTGTGGGATGCCCCTGTGAACACTGCCGCTCTGCGTTGGGGGGTGTGAGTCATGCTGGATGTGAACTGGACCATTAAGTGGCTGACGCTGTGCGCGCAGGCAATGGCGGAAAACCGGCTCTACCTGATCGAACTGGACCGTGCCATCGGGGATTCAGACCATGGGGAGAATATGGACCGGGGCTTTCAGGCAGTATTGGAAAAACTGGCCGAAGTCCGGCCGGAGACGCCGGGTGCGGCCCTGAAGCTGACCGCCATGACCCTGATGTCCAAGGTGGGCGGCGCCGCCGGCCCCCTGTACGGTACGGCGTTCCTGCGGGCCTCCACTGCTGTGGGGGATGCGGCCGAGGTGGATCCGGCGGCCTGGGCTAAGGCGCTCGTGGCGGCACGCGACGGGATCGTGGCACGGGGCAAGGCCGAGTCCGGCGACAAGACCATGGTGGATGCCTGGACCCCCGCTGCCGAGGCAGGACAGGCCGCCGCCGCGCATGGTGCGGGCAATGTGCTTGAAGTCCTGGTCGCCGCGGCCGAGGCCGCAGAAGCCGGCGCCATTGCCACCGACCCGCTGGTGGCACGCAAGGGCCGTGCCAGCTACCTGGGGGAGCGGAGCGCGGGCCACCGCGATCCGGGGGCCGCGTCCAGCGCACTGATCCTCCGCGCCGCCGTCGAGGCCGCAGCGTGACTGTGCGGCTGGTAGTGGTGTCCCACAGCGAAAAAATCGCCGACGGCGCGGCGGAGCTCGCAGCCCAGATGGCGCCCGACGTCGTGATCCTCACCGCCGGGGGCACCGCGGACGGCAGGATCGGAACCAGCCTCGAGAAAGTGATGTCCGCTTTGGACCAAGCGGCAGGGGGCGACGGCGTGGTGGTGGTGACGGATCTTGGGTCGGCTGTGATGACCGCTGAATCGGCACTTGAGTTCGCCGGGGACCCGGCCGATGTGCTCTTGGCGGACGCGCCCCTGGTGGAAGGTCTCGTTGCCGCCGCGGTGGCTGCTCAAAGCGGCGCCGGAGTTGAAGCGGTCAGACTGGCCGCTGAGGCGGTGTACGCCCACGCGCCCGGGGGTGCCGAGGCATCAACGGCGTTTATTGCCGGCACGGTCACCGAGGGCTCCGTCACCGGAAAGGGGCCGGATTTCACCGGTGACTTTGAACTGGTTAACCAGGCCGGCATGCATGCCCGCCCGGCCGCCAAAATTGCCGGCGGGCTTGCAGCGCTCAACGCCGAAGTCACTGTCAACGGTGTGGACGGTACGGCAATGACGTCCTTGATGACGCTGGCGGCGGGCCAAGGCTCAGTGCTTCACGTCGAGGCGTGGGGGCCTGATGCTGAGCGCGCCATCAACTACGTCGGCGGCCTGGTGCAGGCCGGCTTCGGGGAGCCGTAGTCCTTACTTCGCCGGCCGGCGGCGAAAGTCCACTTTGTGACCCTCGAACAGCAGGTACGTACCGATTCCCATGAGCAGGAAGCCGACGACGCCGACGACGATGAGCTGGGTGCTCACGCCCGCGATGAGCAGGACGATGCCGAACATTCCCGCCACGGCACCCACGTAGGTGCTCCGCTTGAAACGCACTCCCACGGAGCCCGATGAGAGTTCCTGGGCGAGCCGCGGGTCCTCGGCTGCCAGGCCAGATTCCAGCTCCTCGAGCTGTTTCCGCTCCCGATCTGAAAGTGGCACCGTTACCCCTTCCCGGCGTGCGGTGTTGTTCTAAATCCAACATCCGCAGTGTTAGTAATACTGAACGTACAGCGTCCGTGAGGGAAGTCAAGGGGAGTGATTCCGGGGGTGCCGGACCGGTCGAGGGGGCGGCCGGGAGATGATGGAACCATGACCATCGCCAAATCTGTCCTGCTCTTTATTCTTGCTGCTGCGGCCGAAATTGGTGGTGCGTGGCTGGTCTGGCAGGCCGTTCGGGAAGGGAAATCGTGGTGGTGGGCAGGTGCCGGGGTCATCGCCCTGGGCATCTACGGGTTTGTCGCCACCCTTCAGCCTGATGCGCACTTCGGCAGGATCCTTGCGGCCTACGGTGGCGTCTTCGTGGCGGGGTCGCTGGCTTGGGGGATGGTTTTTGACGGATTCCGGCCGGACCGGTGGGATGTCATTGGCTCGATCGTCTGCCTGGTGGGGGTCGCCGTCATTATGTTCGCACCCCGGGAAGCTGGATAGGGAGGCCGGTCAGGGGGCTGGCCCGGGGGTGCAGCCAGAGCGTGGCGGGACTGAAGCTGGGTGATGGTCTGGGTGCGAACCCTACCCCGCGTCGCTTTGCCGCAGGCCCATGGGGTCCAGGGTCACCGAAGCAGTGATGAACCGCCCGCAATTCTCCCCGAACGGGTAGGCGCCGCGGGGCCTGAACTCGAGGGTGCGTACCGGGAGGGCCAATCCGTCCGGGGCCGTCCCGGTAGCCGTCAGTGACATCGGTTCCTCGGTGAGGGTGTCGAGCATCAGGTGACCGATCCTGGTCCCGTTCGGCGATGCCGTGGCTGAACAGACGCCGTCCGGTGTGCAGCCCTGGTCTATCGAGTCGCTGCCGGGAGACAGCTCGAGGGCTGACTCCTTGCAGACTCCGCCCTGGCACGCCTTCAGGTTCAGTGTTTCCACCTGGGCCGCGTACTCGCGCGCCACCGTCACGGAAACGGCCGTGGCCTGCGCGATCGCGGGGCATGGCGCAGGGACGGGGTAGTGGTAACAGCCGGTGAGTACCGTCGTCGTCATCAATGCCAGAAGCACCGCAGACTTGCGCATACTTCAGCGTAGATCCGGCGGACTCAGCCCTGAACTGCTACCAGAGAAGTGACGCAAACATTGTTATGCCCAGGGCGCCGAAGATGACCATCATGAGACCTGTGGACAGGCGGCCCTTGGCGACCAAAAATCCCGGACGGGTGGATTCGGCGGGGTTGGCCGGGTTGTAGCGCACTGGAATGGCGTTGCCGATGATCTCCTGGTCCGGGCCGTAGATATCGGACTGGCCCAGCCACCGCTTTCCGGCGGCGTCGTGGAATTCGAAGGACGGTGCGAAGCGGTTGCGCCCGTTGCTGCCGTGGCCGTCCCTGCCATGCAGGTTTCCGGTGACGGTGGCCGAGGCTTCCGCCCACCCGCGCGTCTGGGCGCGGCGCCGGAAGGACGGTGCCAGCGACATCCCCACCAGGATCAGGCCAAGGGCAAGGAAAAGGCCGGGCAGGACGATAAAGATCAGTTTGACGGAGTCCATGGTTCAGCCCAGCGGAAAAGCGCCGGCGGCCCAGAACAGCAGCAGGGCGAAAAATCCGAACGCCGGGATCGCGCAGCCGATCAGTGCCTTGGATTCGGACGATACCTCGAACGACTGGTTCGGATTCACCGGGTTGTAGGCCACATTCAGGAGCGATCCGGGTGCCTGCTGGTTGCGGTACGAAACCTCGGATTCACCGGCATACAGGGCACCGTTCGGGTGAGCGAACTGGTAGGTGGGGTAATAAACCCGGCTTCGGGTGCCGTTGCCGCCGCCGTTGGTCCAGCCCCCTACGTTGCCTGTCACGGTGGCCTGCACTTTCGGCCAGCCGGCGATCTGCTGTTCATGCTTCTTCGTCTGCCGCAGGTGCTTGACGAGCAGGTAAGTGGCGGTGGCCACAAACAGCGCCCAGATGATGTACAGCACGATTCTCATTAACGTCCCCCAGATCGAGTCACCAGAAAGTATGCCACCCGGAGTACGCCAGCCCGTAACGAGGCATCCGGAGAAGGCGTCAGGCGGGCAGCCGGTATCCACCCTCGTGCAGCTGGGCCAGGCCGTCGTTGACCAGGCCGCCCAGTGCGCGTTCGAGCTGCTCCGGCGCGGTATTGAGCCGGTGGAGTGCCGCCAGCGGCACCCCGATGCCCTCCGGGGCGAACCCGAGGTCAGCGGGTTCCTGTTCGAACATCTCCGCAGGCACGGGCGTTTCGGCGAGCCGGAGCACGGCCAGCACGGCACCGCGGACCTGGCGGTCGGTGCCGTGCCACGCCTGGCCCTTGGGGATGTACGACGGCGGCGGCTCACCTGCTGCAAGCCACGCGCAGGAGTCCCGCACCGGACAGTCGGCGCACTTCGGCGCCCTCGCCGTGCAGACGAGCGCCCCCAGTTCCATGACCGCAGCGTTCCAGCGGACGGAGGTGCCGACGTCGTCCGGGAGCAGTTCCGCCGCGAGCCTCATTTCTGCGGCGGTCAGGGAGGGGGAGGGGAGCGCGACGCCGGAGACCAGGCGTGCGTGCACGCGCCGGATGTTCGTGTCCACGACGGTTTCCCGGCGCCCGAAAGCGAAGGCCGCGACGGCTGCGGCGGTGTAGCTGCCCACCCCTGGCAGGGCCAGCAGTTCGGTGTAGTTGCCGGGCACCTTGCCGCCGTGGTCGCTGACGATGGCAGCGGCGGCCGCATGGAGCCGCAGTGCCCGGCGGGGGTAGCCTAGCCGGCCCCAGGACCGGACGGCTTCACCGGCCAGCTCACCCGCGAGGCCAGCCGGGGTGGGCCAGCGCGCCAGTCACTCCCGCCAGACCGGCAGGACCCGAACCACCGGGGTCTGCTGCAGCATGATCTCGCTGACCAGGACGCCCCACGGTGAGCACTGCGGTTCCCGCCAGGGAAGGTCGCGCGCGGTCCCGGCAAACCAGCCGGTGATGCTGCCGTGCAGGGAAGTGAGGTGGGCGCGGCTGTCCGCGGGCGCGGCTGGGGTGAGGGTTGAAGCGTCGATTCCAACACTGTAATGGATGCGGCAAACTGTGACCTTAGCGATGGCTGGGCGCGCGGCGTGGTGGAACGGCAGAATCCGGCCGGTTCTCTAGCCTAGAAGAATGGGCAGGCAAGGCAATTCATCACCACGCAAGACAGCATCCGGGTCCCGGACCGGTTCCGGCGGCAGCGGCACGACCAGCGCCGCCGTCTACCGCCGCCGTAGGCTGTTTGTCGGCGTAGCCCTCCTGGTTGCCGTGGCCCTGGGTTTCGGCGGCTTCGCGGTTGCGGGCGCGTTCAGCGGCAGCAGCGAGCAGGCCTCCTCCACTGACGGCGCCACCGGCAGCGCCACCGGGCAGGCGCCCGATCCCGGCGCGTCGGCGTCGGCAACCCCGGCGGGCGCCCCGACACCTACCCCTACGCCCACCTGCAACCAGAACCTCGTGACAGTCTCCGCCTCCACCGACAAGGCCGCCTACGGCCCTGACGAGAACCCGCTGCTCAGCCTGAAGGTGACCAACGGCGGCACCATGCCCTGCGAAGTGAACATCGGCACGTCGCAGATGGAGTACCTGATCACCAGCGGCGCGGACAGGATCTTTTCCTCCCGCGACTGCCAGGCCAAGAGCGAAGACCTGGTGAAGACCATCGCCCCGGGTGCCAGCGAGACGGCGAACCTGCCCTGGCCCCGCAACCGGACCCTGGAAGGATGCAGCCCCATCGGGGCCAAGCCCGGCGCCGGCGGCGCGTACTACATCTTCACGGCGAAACTTGGCTCCAAAGCCAGCCCCAGGGCGGTCTTTCAGCTCAACTGACCTGAGCTGACGTGCACCCCGGCTGCGTCATCGATGCGGAAAACCCGCGCGCCGGGAGAGTGGGGACTTCAGCCGCCTCGTCCTGCAGCTCAGCGAACCGCGGACGCCGCCTCGATGATGTTGACGATCTCCGCGAATCCGAGCCGTTGGGCGTTCTCCAGGGCCGTATGTCCCTGCGGGTCCCGGATGGTGGGGTCTGCGCCCGCCGCCAGGAGCTGCCGGACCACATCCTGCTGTCGCGGTCCGCCGTTGTTGAGGAGGATGGCTTCCTGCATGGCGGTCCAGCCGAGGTTGTTGACGTGGTCTACCGGCACCCCGGCTGCAATGAGGATCCGCACCGTCTCGGCGTGGCCGTGTTCGCTGGCGGGAATCAGTGCGGTCCCGCCGTATCGGTTGGTGCTGGCCACGTCCGCACCGTTGGCGAGCGTCAGCAGCAGGACGTCATTGAATCCTTCTGCGCCGGCGTACAGAAACGCTGAATCCGCAATGTCGTCCTTGGCGTTCACGTTGCCGCCGGCCCGGATCAGTTCGGATACCTTGCCGACGTCGTTGGCTTTTGCTGCCTGGATAAGACGCCGGTCCAAGGCGGCCTGCGCTTCCGGGGCCAGGGCCGGTGGACCAGACGGTGCTGTAACCGGCGGAACCGGTGCAGGGTTTGTCGGTGGGGCTGTTTTCCCGGGGGTCTCCGCGGCCGTCAGCGAGCCCGGACCGGGAGGCTCACCGGCTCCCGGGCTGCAGGCCGCCAGTCCCAGCAGCGCTGCGCAGATCACGAGAAGATTCCGGCGCCCAGCCATGGTGACAGCCTACTTCGCAGTTCCCGCTGCCGCCGCGGCGATGGCTTCCGCCCCGGCTGCGGCGCAGGTTTCGTCGAGCGTGCCGTCCGGCGCTCCTCCGACGCCGATGCCTGCCACGGAGACCCCATTGACCTTGAGCGGAATGCCACCGGCCAGGAAGAGGGTGCCCGGGAGGTCTGCGATGCTGGGGCCGTTCCCGTTAATCCGTTTTGCCAGCTCGCTGGTGGGTGTTCCGAAGGCGGCTGCGGTGTACGCCTTCCGCTTGGCAGCTTCGATCGTGTGTTCTGCGGCGTTGTCACCCCGGAGCAGGGCCTGGACGGTACCGAAACGGTCCACCAGTGCCACCGTCACGAAGGGCAGCTTCTCAGCCTGGCATGTGGCCAAGGCTGCCTGCACCGCTGCAGCGGAGGCTCCCACGCTGATCCGGTTCTGAGCCACGACATTTTCCGGGACGGGCTGGATGTCCGCGGCGGGCACGGCGGTGGGGGACAGGACCGGGGCTGGCCCGGCGTTCGCGGCCGCGGTCATCCCTCCGG
>NZ_QAIQ01000227.1 GCF_003061105.1 Arthrobacter sp. HMWF013 | reverse complement strand
CACCATCCCTCACCCTTCGGAGGAAACCATGACCAGCACCAACAAGGCAGCCAAGACGGCGGCAAGGAAGCCGCCCGCCGGCGCCATCAAGGCGTACATCGCCAGCCTCACCGGCACCTCGCTCGAGTACTACGATTTCGCCATCTACTCGGTGGCCTCCGCCCTTGTCTTCCCCAAGATCTTCTTCCCCTCCGACGACGAGTTCGTCGGACTCCTCCTCTCCTTCTCGGCCTTCGCGGTGGGCTACCTGGCCCGTCCGATCGGCGGCGTGATCTTCGGCCGCCTGGGCGACAAGGTCGGCCGCAAGTACGTCCTGGTCTTCACCCTGGTGCTGATCGGCGTCGCCACCGTCCTCATCGGCGCGCTGCCCGATTACTCCGTCATCGGCGTCGCGGCCCCCATCATCCTGGTGCTGCTGCGCCTGGCCCAAGGCATCGGCGTCGGCGGCGAATGGGGCGGCGCGGTGCTGCTCTCCAGCGAATTCGGCGATCCCAACAAACGCGGTTTCTGGTCCTCCGCTGCCCAGATCGGCCCGCCCGCCGGCAACCTCATGGCCAACGGCGTCCTGGCTGTCCTGGCCGCATCCCTCAGCACCGAGGCGTTCCTCTCCTGGGGCTGGCGCGTAGCGTTCCTGGCCTCCGCTCTCCTGGTGGTCTTCGGCCTGATCATCCGCCTCAAGCTCGAGGAAACCCCTGTCTTCAAGGCCATCCAGGCCCACGGCGACCGCCCCAAGGCTCCCATCAAGGAAGTTTTCACCACCGAGCCCAGGGCCCTGATCTCGGCAGCCCTGTCCCGCCTCTGCCCCGACGTTCTCTACGCCCTGTTCACCGTGTTCGTGGCCGTGTACGCCACCAAGGAACTGGGCATGACCACCGGCAACGTGCTGGCCGCCATCCTCATCGGCTCCGCGTTCCAGCTCTTCCTGATCCCGCTCGCCGGCGCACTGACGGACCGCTTCAACCGCCGCTGGGTCTACGGCATTGCCGCCGCCGCAACCGCCCTCTACATTCCGCTGTTCTTCCTGATGATCCAGGGCAAGTCCGTGGTGATGCTGTCCGTCGGTGTGGTGATCGGCCTGGCGCTCCACGCCTTTATGTACGGCCCGCAGGCCGCGTTCATCACCGAGCAGTTCCCGGCCCGCCTCCGCTACGCAGGCAGCTCACTGGCCTACACGCTGGCCGGCGTGATCGGCGGCGCCGTGGCCCCGCTGATCTTCACCGCCCTCTACGGCGCGGCGTCCGGCGGCTGGTACCTGATCGCCGGGTACATCGCCGTCACCGCCGTCATCACCATCGTGGGCATGCGCCTGGGCCGCGACCCGCAGCCGGAAGAGGACCTCCGCCTGCTCCACAGCGACGACGCCCAGGCGAGCCACGCCTGAGCGGCGCGGCCTGATCCCCATGGAAACAGTCAGCAATCCCACCACTGCCGCACGGGTGCTCGCCGTCCGGCCGGTAGGCACGACGGCGGTGCTCGCCGAACTCTCCGGGCTCCACGATGTGCTGGCCCTGCAGGCCCTCCTGCTGGAGCAGCCGCTGCCCGGCCAGGCGGACGTCCTGGCCGCCGCCGAGACCGTGATGGTCAAGGCGGACTCGCCCGCCGCCGCGCGCCGGATGGCCGCACGGCTGCTGGAGCTGGACCTGACGGTCCGGTCCCACGCCGAGGGCAAGCTGGTCACCATCGAGACCGTGTACGACGGCGAGGACCTCGCCGAGGTGGGCCGGCTCACCGGCCTGGGGGTCGAGGGAGTGGTGGCAGCCCACACGGGGCAGATCTGGACCGTGGCTTTCGGCGGCTTCGCCCCCGGCTTCGGCTACATGGTGGGGGAGAACCAGGCGCTGGAAGTCCCGCGCCGCAGTTCGCCGAGGACCGCTGTGCCCGCCGGATCCGTGGCTTTGGCCGGGAACTATTCCGCCGTGTATCCGCGGAAATCCCCGGGCGGCTGGCAGCTGATCGGCCGCACCGCCGCCCATATGTGGGACCTCGGCCGGGAGCAGCCCGCCCTGGCCGCACCCGGCGACCGCGTGCAGTTCCGGGCCGTGCGGGAGCTCGTGGAAGTCTCGGACCCCGGTTCCCCGGCTGAAAGTGTGACAGGCGCTGACGTCCCGTCCGGCCTGCGCATTCTGTCTCCGGGTCTCCAGAGCCTGATCCAGGACCTGGGCCGGCCAGGCCACGCAGGCCTGGGCGTCTCCGCAGCGGGCGCCCTGGACCGCGCCTCCGTCCGACGCGCGAACCGGATCGTGGGCAACCAGCCCTCCGCCGCCGTCGTCGAATCCGTTGCCGGCGGGCTGCGGATCCAAGCCGTGGGCGACCAGGTGCTGGCAGTGGCCGGCGCGCCGTCGGCACTCACTGTTGTGACGCCGTCGGACGTTCCGGACTCAGGGGACAATGACGCCGGCGGTCCGGAAGATGACCTGCCGGAAAGGGTGCGCGAGGTGCCCATGGCCACCGCGTTCGCCCTGCTCGACGGCGAGATCCTGACGATCGGTGCGCCGGAGCGCGGCTTCCGGAGTTACCTGGCCATCCGCGGCGGCGTTGAAGCCGAGGCCGTGCTGGGCAGCCGCTCCACGGACACCATGTCCGGAATCGGGCCCGCGCCGCTGGCCGCCGGGCAACTGCTGGGCGCCGGCGTAGCCACCTCCTCGAACGTGGTGGGCAACCCCGAGCTGCAGCCCGACTTCCCGGATGCCGGGGTGACGGTCCTGGACGTTGTGCCCGGCCCCCGCGACGACTGGTTCGATGCCGCCGCGCTGGAATCGCTGTGCAGCCAGGACTGGGCGGTGACCCCCCGCTCCAACCGGGTGGGCATGCGCCTGGCCGGTGAACCGCTGACGCGGTGCCGGGACGGTGAACTCGCCAGCGAAGGAACAATGGCGGGCGCGCTGCAGATTCCGCCGGAGGGCCAGCCCGTGCTGTTCCTTGCCGACCACCCCATTACCGGCGGCTATCCCGTGATTGGCGTGGTGGTGGACCACCAGCTGGATCTCGCCGCCCAGATTCCGATCGGCGGGTCCCTCCGGTTCCGCTGGGCTCCCGGCTACGGGCTGCCCGCCAATGCTGCCGCCGGCTTTTTGCACGGCATTTCCCCAGACACCAGATTTCCAGACGAAGTGAGCAACTGATGCGTAAGGTCCTGATCGCCAACCGCGGAGAAATCGCCGTCCGCATCGCCCGGGCCTGCGAGGACGCCGGGCTCGAATCCGTGGCGGTGTACGCGGACGTGGACGCCGACGCCATGCACGTGGGCGCCGCTACCGAGGCGTACACCCTGGGCGGCAACGCGCCGTCGGACACGTACCTCAACATCCCCAACCTCCTGCGGGTGGCCGCTGAATCCGGCGCCGACGCGGTGCACCCCGGCTATGGATTCCTCTCCGAGAACGCTGACTTCGCCGAGGCGGTGCTTGGTGCCGGCCTGACGTGGATCGGCCCCACCCCCGAGGCCATCCGGCAGTTGGGCAACAAAATCACCGCCCGCGAGATCGCCGTCCGAGCCGGTGCCCCACTGGTAGCCGGCAGCGACGGCCCCGTGGCTTCGGCCGCCGAGGCGCGGGCCTTTGCCGAAGAGCACGGCCTGCCGATCGCCATCAAGGCGGCCTTCGGCGGCGGCGGACGCGGGCTTAAAGTGGTCCGCGAGATGGACCAGATCGAGGAATCCTTCGACTCTGCGGTCCGCGAAGCAGTGGTGGCCTTCGGCCGCGGCGAGTGCTTTGTGGAGCGGTACCTGGACCGGCCCCGGCACGTGGAGGCGCAGGTCCTGGCGGACCAGCACGGGAACGTCGTGGTGGTGGGAACGCGCGACTGCTCGCTGCAGCGCCGCCACCAGAAGCTGGTGGAGGAGGCGCCCGCGCCGTTCCTCACGGACGAGCAGACCCGGCAGATTTACGACGCCGCCAAGGCAGTGTGCCGCGAGGCCTCCTATTCCGGGGCCGGGACGGTGGAGTTCCTGGTGGCCGCCGACGGCACCGTCGCCTTCCTCGAGGTGAACACGCGCCTCCAGGTGGAGCACCCCATCACCGAGGAAACCACCGGCGTGGACCTGGTCCAGGAACAGTTCCGGATCGCCGCGGGTGAGCCGCTCAGGCTGACCTCCGATCCCGCGCCGCGCGGGCATTCGTTCGAGTTCCGGCTGAACGCCGAGGACGTGGGCCGGGGATTCCTGCCCTCGCCTGGAACCGTCGCCACGTTCAGCGGCCCCACCGGCCCGGGCATCCGGCTCGATTCCGGCGTCCGCTCCGGGTCCATTGTGGCGCCGCAGTTCGATTCGCTGCTGGCCAAGCTGATCGTGACCGGCGCTGACCGGCAACAGGCGCTCCGCCGGGCCCGCCGTGCGTTGGCCGAAATGGAGATCACCGGCGTGGCCACGGTCCTGCCGTTCCACCGGGCCGTGGTGGCGGCGCCGGACTTCACGTCCGAAACCGCGTTGGGGATCCATACGCGCTGGATCGAGACTGACTTCGCGGATTCCATCGCGGCGGATCCAGAGTTCGGCACGTCCGTTCCGGACGGTGCGCGGCGCACCATTACCGTTGACGTCGACGGCCGGCGCCTCGCCGTCGGGCTTCCCGCTGCCTTGTTGGATGGCTGGGCCCGCTCGGGTGCGGGGGTTCCCGCGGGCGTATCTCTGGCGGGGGAGTCCGCGGGGGAGTTCGACGGCGGCGCTGCAGCAGGTGCTGCCCACCCGGGTGAGTTGCGGGCGGACATGGCCGGGACGGTGGTGAAG
>NZ_QAIQ01000226.1 GCF_003061105.1 Arthrobacter sp. HMWF013 | reverse complement strand
GTGCAGGAACTCACCGACAGCTTCAACGGGACACTGCAGTTCGGCACCGCCGGCCTCCGGGCCGCCCTCGGGCCTGGACCAAACCGGATGAACCGTGTGGTGGTGCGCCGCGCCGCCGCCGGACTTGCCGCTTTCCTGGCCGACGCCGTGGGTGAGGCTGCCCCCGGAACCCGGCCGCGCGCCGTCGTCGGCTACGACGCCCGGCACAACTCGGACGTCTTCGCCGAGGAAACGGCCGCCATCTTCACCGCTGCCGGAATCGATACGTTCCTGATGCCGGCAGCGCTTCCCACCCCGCTGCTTGCCTACGCGGTGCGGGCGCTTGAGTGCGACGGCGGCGTGATGGTCACCGCCAGCCACAATCCGCCGCAGGACAACGGCTACAAGGTGTACCTGGGCCGCCATGCCGTGGAGGAAAGCGGCCGGGGTGCGCAGATCGTTGCCCCCTACGACGCCATGATTGCCGCTCGGATCGACACCGTGGGCGCACTTGAATCCATCGCGCTTGCAGCGGATGGCTGGACGGTCCTCGCACCGTCCATTGCAGAGGACTACAACCGCGCGACGGCGGCACTCGCCGATCCGGCACGCTTTCCTGCCCGCGACCTGCGGATCGTCCTGACGCCGATGCACGGCGTTGGCGGCGAAACGGCCGTGGCAGTACTGAATGCTGCGGGTTTCGCGGAGGTCACCCTCGTGGCGGAACAGGCTGAGCCGGATCCCGACTTTCCCACCGTGAACTTTCCAAACCCGGAGGAACCGGGCGCCCTGGACCTCGCGCTCGAAACCGCCGCCCGGGTGGACGCGGATATCGTCCTGGCCAACGATCCCGATGCGGACCGCGCCGCCGTGGCAGCGAAGGATCCGGACACGGGGGCGTGGCGCATGTTGCGCGGCGATGAGGTGGGAGCCCTTCTGGGTGCGCACATTGTGGCGCGGCTCGCGGCCGGTGTCTCCGGGGGCGTAGGCGGGTTGGCCCCGGCCGCTGCCCCGCAGGCAGGCGCGAAAACAGCCGGCGTATTCGCCAACTCGATTGTTTCCTCGCGCCTGCTCGCCCGCATCGCCGCAGCTGCCGGGTATGCGCATGAGGAGACACTGACCGGCTTCAAGTGGATTTCCCGCGTTCCCGGGCTGCTCTACGGCTACGAAGAAGCCTTGGGCTACTGCGTCGCGCCGGACCTGGTCCGGGACAAGGACGGGATCTCGGCGGCTGTCCTCATTGCCGAACTTGCCGCTGCCGCGAAGGCTGAGGGGAAAACCGTTTTTGACACGCTCGATGAGCTCTACCTGCGGCATGGGCTTCACGCCAGCGACCAGCTGAGCATCCGGGTAGCGGACCTGGGCCTGCTCGATGCCATGATGAACCGGCTCCGGGTCAGCGCGCCCGAATCATTCGGTTCCTCAGCCGTTGAAACCTTCGTGGACCTGGCTGAAGGGAGCGCGCATTTGCCGCCCACCGATGGCCTGCTGTATCTCACGAAGGACCACACCCGGGTGATCATCAGGCCCAGCGGCACCGAGCCCAAACTCAAGTGCTACCTGGAAGTCCTGCGCCCCGTGGAATCAGCGGCTGAACTTCCCGAGGCGCGGCAGGCCGCCCGCGCCGCGCTGGATAACGTACTCACCGATGTCCGGGAGGCGCTGGGTCTCTAGCGAGGCTGCTTAGGCCTGGACCTCGACGAACCCGTCCGAGATGCGGGTGCTGAATGTTTCCAGGCGGACGGCCGCGGTTCCGAAGCACTCGCCTGTTTCGAGGTCGTAGACCTCTTTGTGGAGCGGGGAGGCAATGGTGGGGCGGGAGCCACGGGAGCCCAGAATGCCGCGGGCCATGACGTGGGCGCCGGTGGCGGGGTCCTCGTGGGCCACGGCAAAAACTTCGCCGGGGCCGGTCCGGAAGAGTGCCACCTGGCGGCCTGCGATCAGTGCGGCTTCGCCCCACGCCAGTTCAAGGTCCTCCACCGCACAAACCCGGTGCCAGCCTGTTGCCAGTGCTGCGGCGTTTCCCGCGGTGTCAGCTTCGGTGGCGAGCGCCCCAAGTTCCAGTGTTGCCGTCATGTCCGGCTCCTCTCCACGTTCTTGTCTGTCTGCTGTTGTTGCTGAATGCTGCCGGCCACCTCTGCGGCCGTACTACCAAACTAGGCAGCGGGTGTTTCGATGGCGTGCAGTGAATGTGTCCGGCGCGTAAAAGAGAACTCACCCTGCCGGAAACGCGTTCGTGATGCAGAAGTTAAGGTGACGAAACAATTGGGAAACTGAAGCGAAACTGCGGCTGCCTACTGTTGAAGCAACACCTCGTCAGAGAAAGTCGCAGAGAACCGTCTGCGGCCCATGCGAAAGGCCCACAGTGACCGAACAGACTTCAAGCACAGAGAACACGCGCCGCATCGTCGTCGCCGGTGGCGGACCCGCTGCCCACCGCTTTGCGGACGCCATGCACTCCCGCGGGCTCGATGGCTGGCATGTCACGGTCCTCACTGAGGAGGCCCACCTCCCGTATGACCGAGTAGCCCTCTCCAAGGCCCTCACCGACAGCGACGTCGACCTGACGCTGGGCAGCGCCTCCATGTGGGACCACGATTCCCTGTCGCTGAAGACCGGCGAGCGCGTGGTCAAGATCAACGCCGAAGCCAAGACGGTGGAAACCGCTGCCGGCAGCACCTTTGAATACGACGACCTCGTGGTTGCCACGGGCTCGAATGCCGCCCGGCTGCCCATCCCCGGCGCCGAGCACACCCACGTCTACCGCACGCTCGAAGACGTCTGGGCCATCAACAAGGCCATCACCGAACTGACCGAAAAGCTCGGCCGCAAGGTCAACGCCGTCACCATTGGTGGTGGCCTCCTCGGCCTGGAATCGGCCGCCGGCACCGAGCAGCTGGGCGCCAACCCGATCGTCATCGACGGTTCGCAGTGGCTGATGGCCACGCAGCTGGATGAGGGCGCAGGCCAGGCCATGGGCCGGCTCATCAAGGCCAAGGGCTTCGCAGTCCACGGCGGTGTCTTCCCGTCGGAAGTATTGTCCGACGACGACGGCCAGGTCACCGGTGTCCTGATGGCAGACGGCCGCATCATCGACGCCGACCTCGTGATTGTCGCCATCGGCGTCCGGCCCCGCGATGAACTGTTCCGCGCCGCCGAAGGCGAGGAACAGGTCTTCAGCCTGGGCCAGCGCGGCGGCGTGGTCATCAACGACTACTGCGCCACCGAAGTACCCGGCATCTGGGCCATCGGCGAAGTCGCCAACTTCGGCGGCATGTGCCTGGGCCTGGTTGCCCCCGCCAACACCATGGCTGAGATCGTCGCCGACCGCCTGCACGGCGGCGAAGCCACCTTCCCGGGCTTCGATACCGCCACCAAGCTCAAGCTGTCCGGCGTCGACGTTGCCAGCTTCGGCGACGGCTTCGCCAAAACCGAGCACTCCCTCGAAATCGTCTACGCGGACCCGGCCCGCGGCGTCTACCAGAAGATCGTCACCACCGACGATGCCAAGACCCTCCTGGGCGGCATCTTCGTGGGCGACGCGACCCCCTATACGAGCCTCCGTCCCCTCCTGGGCCGCGAACTCAGCGCCGAGCCCGGCGCATACCTCACGGCGGCCGGCGGCGGCGACGCCCCGGACACGGAACTCCCGGACGACGCCATCCTGTGTTCCTGCAACAACGTCTCCGCCGGAACCATCCGGGACACCGTCAACGGCTGCGGCGCCTGCGACGGCAACGCTCCCGTCCAGGAGCTCGGCGAACTCAAGGGCTGCACCCGCGCCGGGACCAGCTGCGGTTCCTGTGTCCCGATGCTGAAGAAGCTGCTGGAAACAGAGCTCACCAAGTCCGGCGTCGAGGTCTCCAAGGCCCTCTGCGAGCACATCGAACTCTCCCGCCAGGAACTGTTCGAGACCATCCGCGTCCTCGAGCTGTCCTCCTTCGAAGAAATCATGGCCAAGTACGGCACCGGAGCCGGCTGCGACATCTGCAAGCCGACCATCGCCAACATCCTGGCCAGCCAGAACAGCGCCTACGTCCTGGACGCCGGCCGCGGCACCCTGCAGGACACCAACGACCGCGCCCTGGCCAACATGCAGAAGGACGGCACCTACTCGGTGGTCCCCCGCATCGCCGGCGGCGAGATCACCCCGAAGAAGCTCGGCGTCATCGCTGCCGTGGCCGAGAAGTACAACCTGTACACCAAGATCACCGGCGGCCAGCGCATCGACATGTTCGGTGCGCGGCTGGAGGAGCTTCCGGAAATCTGGAAGGAACTGGTGGACGCCGGCTTTGAATCCGGCCAGGCCTACGGCAAGAGCCTGCGCACGGTGAAGTCCTGTGTCGGGTCCACCTGGTGCCGCTTCGGAGTGCAGGACTCGGTGGCCATGGCCATCCAGCTTGAACTCCGCTACCGCGGCCTCCGCAGCCCGCACAAACTGAAGATGGGCGTCTCCGGCTGTGCCCGTGAATGCGCCGAGGCCCGCGGCAAGGACGTCGGTGTGATCGCCACCGCGGACGGCTGGAACCTGTACGTGGGCGGCAACGGCGGTGCCACCCCGGCCCACGCCCAGCTGCTCGCCAAGGACCTCGACGACGAGACGCTGATCAAGTACATCGACCGCTACTTCATGTACTACATCCGCACCGCCGACCGCCTCCAGCGCACCGCACGCTGGCAGGAAGAGCTCGACGGCGGCATCAAGCACGTGGAGGATGTGGTGGTCAAGGACACCCTGGGCATTGCCGAGGACCTCGAGGCCGCCATGGCCAAGCACGTTGACACCTACGTGGACGAATGGGCAGACACCCTGAAGGACCCCGACCGCCTCCGCCGGTTCCGGTCCTTCGTCAACGCACCGGACCAGAAGGACGATTCCATCACCTTCGTCTCGGACGAACGCGGCCAGTTCCGGCCGGCCACCGCTGAAGAAAAAGGGAAGGTCCTCATCGGAGCTTCCATCCCCATGAGGCCCCGCGACGAGAACGAGGTATAGGCATGCAGCTCAGCATTGATCTCACCGGCCGCGAAGTCCTGGTCACCGGATCCGACTACGCCGCCCGCCAGGCGGTCCGGCGCTATGAAGCTGCAGGCGCGGTAGTCT
>NZ_QAIQ01000225.1 GCF_003061105.1 Arthrobacter sp. HMWF013 | reverse complement strand
GCCTTCGCCGGTGCCCCTGCGGCAGCCTGGCCTGCGGCGCTGATTGCCTGTGCCACCTCGTCTTCGTGCAGGTGTGCAGCATGTGCGGCAGCGGCGATGTTTGCCAGTGCCGCCCTGGTGGCCTCCGCCTTGGCGTGGCGCTCGGCGTCGCTGGGGTCGGGGTGGACCGTATGGATCTGAACCGGGGCGGCCGGCGCGACGTCGAGGGGCTGGCCCCCGCGCCCACGGCGGCGCTTGCGGTCGTTGCGGCCGCCGGGCTGGCTGTCTCCGCGGGCCACATCCATGCGCTGGTCAGGGCGCTGATCGGTACGCGGCGCGTCCGCGCGGTGGCTGTCTGCACGCTGCACATGGTGTTCGGCAGCGACAGTATTGGCCCGGCGATGTTCCACGGGGTCGTCGTGGGTGACGATTCCGCGGCCGGCACAGGTTTCGCACTGCTCCCCGAAGACCTCCAGGAGCCCCGTGCCCATCCGTTTGCGCGTCATCTGGACCAGGCCCAGCGATGTCACTTCGGCGACCTGGTGCTTGGTGCGGTCGCGGCCCAGGCATTCCACCATGCGCCGCAGCACCAGATCACGGTTGGACTCGAGCACCATGTCGATGAAGTCGATGACAATGATGCCGCCGATATCGCGGAGCCGGAGCTGCCGGACCACTTCCTCGGCGGCTTCGAGGTTGTTCTTGGTGACGGTCTCCTCGAGGTTGCCGCCGCTGCCGGTAAATTTGCCGGTGTTGACGTCCACCACGGTCATGGCTTCGGTCCGGTCGATGACCAGGGACCCGCCGGACGGCAGGAAAACCTTGCGTTCGAGTGCCTTGTGGATCTGTTCGTCGATCCGCCAGGCAGCGAAGATGTCCTGGTCCTTGGTCCACTTTTCCAGGCGGCCCACCAGATCCGGGGCAACGTAGGTGACGTAGGCCTCGATGGTGTCCCAGGCTTCTTCGCCGGAGACGATCAGCTTGGAGAAGTCCTCGTTGAAGACGTCGCGGACAACCTTGATGGTGAGGTCAGGTTCGCCGTAGAGG
>NZ_QAIQ01000224.1 GCF_003061105.1 Arthrobacter sp. HMWF013 | reverse complement strand
GCCTTGGCAGGCGCCTTGCTGGGCGACGTTCCCGCACGGTGGGCGGAAATGGCGGTCACCAGGTCCCCCTTGCGCATGCGGGACCCACCGGAAATCCCCAGCTGGCTGGCAAGCGCCTGCAGCTGGGCGAGCTTCAGGCCGGCAAGGCCGCTGCTCTTGGTGGGTGCGGCCGTTGATGATCCGGCAGCAGAAGTTGATGTGTCCACAGCTGAAGACAGCTCAGTGGTTTCGGTCACGAAGGATCCTTCCCCCTCGACGGCGTCCAGACTGGGAGCTGGACGCGATGATTTGATCGGGCTGCAGTTCAGATTTGCAGCCGGGATTTTCGGCCTTGCCGGTTGGATTTCGGCCAGCAGGGCCGGATACTGATTCACCATACGCGCCGATTAATGACGGAACGCTGGACTGACGGTTCAGGGGCAGACACTTCTTGCTGCAGATTCCTGCGACAGACCAAGCAGGTGGCACCGAAAATATTGCGCAGTAGGAGACCGAAAGCAACTGAGTGCAATAACAGGTCAGATAGGCGGAATTACCGCCGGTGCATGTCCACCTTAGCACCTTCAACGTCCACTGCCAGCTTCAGCACCCGCCAGCCGATACCCGGCGTGTTGGCCGAGGTAAACGACTCGATGAACGAGAGCACTTCGGCGGCTTCGGCTTCACCGTTGGCCAGTACCAGCACAGTGGGCCCGGCCCCGGAAACCACTGCGGCATGGCCCGCGCTGCGCAGTGCCCTGATCAGGGCAGCACTGGGACGCATTGCCTCGGCCCGGTAGCTCTGGTGCAGGTAATCCTCGGTACCGGCCAGCAGGAATTCCGGCTTTTGCGTCAGCGCGTGGATAAGCAAGGCAGCGCGGCCGGAGTTCATCGCGGCTGCGTGATGCCCCACAGATGCGGGCAGCAGGGCGCGGGCGGCCTCCGTGGACAATTCGAAATCGGGCACGGCGACGATGGGGATCACCGAAGCGGCCACTGTGGCACACGTGCTGCTGTACCGGTCACTGTCCTGCCACGACAGCGCCAGTCCGCCGAAAATCGCCGGGGCAACGTTGTCCGGATGGCCTTCCATTTCGCTGGTCAGCTGAAGGATCCAGTCACGCCCACGCTGCTTTGACTCCGGCACAAGGGCGTTCGCTGCGGAAACAGCGGCCACCACGGCCGACGCCGAGGAACCAAGGCCCCGGCCGTGGGGGTTGACGTTCTGTGCTGTGATCCTGAGCCCGCCGTGCTTGTAGCCGAGCCGAACAAAGGCCGCTTCCATGGCCCGCACCACCAGGTGGCTGGCATCCCGGGGAAGGGTCTCCGCCCCCTCGCCGCTGAGCTCGAACACCAGCTCGTCGGTCTCAAGGCTCTCCACCGTCAGGGTGTCGTGCAACGCCAGGGCGAGGCCCAGGCTGTCGTATCCCGGGCCGAGGTTGGCGCTGGTGGCCGGGACCCTGACGGTGACGCGCTGTCCTGCCTCGATGACGGGCAGGTCGACGGCGGTGGGCGAGGTGGTTTTCAAGGCTACTTTTCTTCCAGTCCCAGTTCAGCGGCGACCGTAACAACGTCGTTGGAAACCTTCACGGGCTGCACCTCGCTGCCGTCCTCGGTGCGCAGGGCCCACTGGGGGTCCTTGAGTCCGTGGCCGGTAACGGTGATGACGATTGTCTTTCCCGACGGAACCTCGCCGGCGGCGTGCTTCTTGAGGAGCCCCGCCACACCTGCCGCGGAGCCCGGTTCAACAAAAACGCCTTCGCGGGCGGACAGCCAGCGGTGGGCGTCGAGGATCTGCTCGTCGGTTACCGCGTCGATGAAGCCGCCGGACTCGTCGCGGGCTGCGATGGCGCCGTCCCAGGAGGCGGGATTGCCGATCCGGATGGCCGTGGCGATGGTGTCCGGCTCCGTGATCGGGTGGCCCGCCACAAACGGTGCTGCACCTGCGGCCTGGAAGCCCCACATCTGCGGGGTCTTGGTGGATACCGCAGGCAGTGTCCCGGCAGTTTCGGACTCGAACGGGGCCGAGTACTCCTTGTAGCCCTTCCAGTACGCGGTGATGTTTCCGGCGTTCCCGACAGGAAGCACGTGGATGTCCGGGGCGTCACCCAGCGCGTCCACGATCTCGAAGGCGCCGGTCTTCTGGCCTTGGATACGGGCGGGGTTGACGGAGTTCACCAGGAACACCGGGTAGGACTCCCCCAGCTTCCGTGCAATGTCCAGGCAGTTGTCGAAGTTGCCGTCCACCTGCAGCAGGGTTGCGCCGTGGGCGATTGCCTGGCTGAGCTTGCCCATGGAGATCTTGCCCTCCGGGACCAGTACTGCACACTTCAGGCCTGCCGCGGTGGCGTAGGCAGCGGCCGAGGCCGAGGTGTTGCCGGTGGACGCGCAGACGACGGCCTTCGCGCCGGATGCGACGGCCGCGGTCATGGCCATGGTCATGCCGCGGTCCTTGAAGGACCCGGTGGGGTTCATCCCTTCCACCTTGAGGTAGACGGTTGACCCGGTGAGTTCAGAAAGCTTCTGCGCGTGGACCAGCGGAGTTCCGCCCTCGCCCAGCGTGATGACCCTGGTGGATTCCGTGACGGGCAGTCGGTCAGCGTATTCGCGGATAACGCCGCGCCATTGGTGAGCCACTTAGACTCCTTCTACCCGCAGAACGGATGTAACTGAATTGATGACGTCCAGGCCCTTGACGGCCTCGACGGTGGCCGCGAGGGCAGCCTCTGACGCGCGGTGCGTGACGATCCGCAGTTCGGCTGATTCCACGTTGGACTCTGCATCCTTGTGAATGGTCTGCCGCATGATTTCGATGGACACACCGTGCTCGGCGAAGAGCTGGGCGATCCGGGCCAGCACACCGGGCTGATCGGCGACGTCGAGCCCGATGTAGTAGCTGGTGGTTGCCGCTTCGATGGGCAGGGCAGGGACGTGGCCCGTGGTGGTTTCGGTGCGCTGAGGGCCGCCCAGTACCAGGCGGCGGGCCGCCGAAACGAGGTCACCCAGCACGGCCGACGCCGTCGGGGTGCCACCGGCGCCCTGGCCGTAGAACATCAGTTCCCCGGCATTTTCCGCTTCGATGAACACCGCATTGAACGCTCCGCGGACAGCGGCCAGCGGGTGCTCGCGGGGAAGCAGCGTCGGGTGAACGCGCACGGAGATGCCTTCGCCGCCGTCGGCATCCGTCAGCTTTTCGGCGATGGCCAGCAGCTTGATGACGAAACCTGCGTCCTTGGCGGCGGCGATATCTGCTGCACTGACGTTGGTGATGCCTTCGCAGTGGACATTCTCCAGAGCGAACCGCGTGTGGAAGGACAGCGTGGCCAGAATGGCAGCTTTGGCGGCAGCGTCGTGGCCTTCGACGTCGGCGGTGGGGTCCGCTTCCGCGTAGCCGAGGCGCTGGGCCTCGGCGAGGGCGTCAGCGAACTGGGCGCC
>NZ_QAIQ01000223.1:18848-22759 GCF_003061105.1 Arthrobacter sp. HMWF013 | reverse complement strand
TGACCGTGACCGGGTTCCCTGCCGCGTCGTAGGTGTAGGTCGTTTGGTTGCCGTTCCCGTCTGTGGACCGGCACAGCGACCCGGGTTTGGCGCCGCACGTCGTGCCGGCAGCGTCGCCCTGGTAGTAGCTCCGGGGTGTGCCGCCCAGGTTGCCAGGGGTCAGGACCGCCGAGGGGTTCTGGGTGTTCGGGTCGTACTGAATCGTGCTGGTGTTCCCCTCACTGTTCGTGGAGGTGTCGGGGCGGTAGTTCAGCAGCGGGTCCCCGGTCGCGGTGGGGTAGGTGAAGGATACGTCCCCGGCCGTTCCGCTGGCGCCGGCCAGCGGTGAGGTGATCTTCGTCAGGGAGTTGGTGGCGTTATAGGCCGCGGTGGTGGTCTGGCCCAAACCGTTGGTGCTGGTGGTCCGGTTGTCGTGCCCGTCGAACGTGGCCAATGAGTTGTTGCCGTTCGGGTCAGTGGCTATCAGGACCCGGGTCTTGTTCGCATCCAGGACATAACAACATAAGGAAGCAACCTTACTGTTTCCTTGTTTTTCCACAGGCCCGGAATTAGCGTGGGAGCGTAGGAACCCAACATTCCATCCGGCTGAAGGAGGACGTCATGCCCGGCAAGAAGAACCCGAGCCTGAAGGATCCGGAACTGTACGAGGAACTGCGGGAAGACGGCGCTTCCAAGCAGAAGGCCGCGCGCATCTCGAACGCTGCTGCCCAAAAAGGCCGCTCCTCGGTGGGCCGCAAGGGCGGCGAGTCCGGCAGCTATGAAGACTGGACCGTCCCTCAACTGAAATCCAAAGCCAAAGAAATCGGACTCACCGGTTACTCCGCCAAGAAGAAGAGCGAACTTATCTCTGCGCTCCGGAACTCCTAGGCGGTGGCCATCACCGGTACAGCTTGTTCCTTAAGCGCCCTTCCGGGCCCGCGTGGTGGTGGCCTTCGCCGCAGGCTTGGCAGCCGCCGAGTCAGCCTTGGCCGACGTCTTGGCCGCGGGCTTGCGCGTGGTGGATCCGGTACTGGCAGACTTCGTGGCTGTGGATTTGGCTGTGCCCGATTTTGCAGCGGACGACTTCGCAGTGCCGGATCCGGCGGTGCCGGACTTCGCTGTGCTGGACTTTGCCGCGGCCTTCCTGGTTCCGCTGCCGGATTCCGCAGACTCTTCTTCCCCGTCCTCCCCGGAGTCTGTATCCGCGGCGGAGCCCCCGGAAGCCTCTGCAGCCGCACCCCCGCGTTTACGGTCCAGGCTGCGCTTGAGAGCTTCCATCAGGTCAATGACTTCACCCTTGCCGCCCTCGCCGGCCTCCACACCGAAGGTCTCTTCAGTGTCCAGGGAGTCGCCCTTTTCCAGCTTGGCTTCGATAAGCGTGCGCAGCTGGACCTGGTATTCGTCGGTGAAGTGGTCAGGATCGAAATCTGCGGCCATGGATTCCACCAAGGCCGCGGACATTTCGCGTTCCTGGGCGGAGATGCGCACGGATTCGTCCAGGGCCGGGAAGTTGGCCTCCCGGACCTCGTCGGGCCACAGGAGCGACTGAAGCACCAGCACGTCATCCTTGATGCGCAACGCCCCGAGCCGGGTCTTCTCGCGCAGGGCGAACTGGACGATGGCCACCCGGTCCGTATCCTCGAGCGCCCGGCGCAGCAGGACGTATGCCTTGGGCGACTTCGAGTCCGGCTCCAGGTAATAGCTCTTTTCGAACATCATGGGCTCCAGCTGCTCCGAGGGGACAAACTGGACCACCTCGATCTCGTGGCTGTTTTCCGCCGGGATGGATTTGAGCTCGTCCTTGGACAGGACAACGGTCCGGCCGCCGTCCTCAAACGCCTTCTCAATGTCCGAGTAATCGATGATCTTGCTGCACACCTCGCAGCGGCGCTGGTACCTGATCCGGCCGCCGTCGGCATTGTGGACCTGGTGGAGACTGATGTCATGATCCTCGGTGGCGCTATAGACCTTGACGGGCACGTTGACCAGGCCAAACGCGATGGCACCTTTCCAGATGGCTCTCATTCCTCAAGTGAACCGCACGCAGGGCCGGAGGTGAAGACCTTTGGTCCCTCCTAAGGAACGTGTCCGGGTGGCGGGACGGCAACTGACACTCACCAACCTGGACAAAATCATCTATCCCGAGACGGGCACCACCAAGGCTGACGTCCTGGCTTACTACGCCGCTGTGGCCCATGTCCTGATTCCGGCAGCAGCCAACCGGCCTGCCACCAGGAAGCGCTGGGTCAACGGTGTGGGCACTGCGGAACACCCAGGCGAAGTGTTCTTCCAGAAGAACCTGGAGGATTCGGCGCCGGGCTGGCTCCCCCGCGCCGCCATCACGCACAAGGACCGCACCATTTACTATCCGATGGTCAACGATCCCGCCACCCTCACCTGGTTCGGCCAGATCAACTCGCTGGAGATCCATGTGCCCCAGTGGCAGGTGGACTCCCATGGAAGGCAGCTGAACCCGAACCGCCTGGTACTGGACCTCGACCCCGGCCAGGGCGCAGGGCTGGCCGAATGTGTGGAGGTGGCGTTCCTTGCCCGGGCCATCCTGCAGGACGTAGGCCTGGATCCGGTCCCGGTGACCAGCGGCAGCAAGGGCATCCACCTCTATGCCGGCCTGGACGGATCGCAGACGTCGGACCAGATCTCCGACTTCGCCCACGAACTGGCGCGGGCCTTGGAAGCGGACCACCCGGATCTCGCGGTCAGCGACATGAAGAAAACGCTGCGCACGGGCAAGGTCCTGGTGGACTGGAGCCAGAACAGCGCGGCCAAGACCACCATCGTGCCGTATTCGCTGCGCGGCCGGCACACTCCGATGGTCGCCGCGCCGCGGACCTGGCGGGAGCTCAGCTCCCCCAACCTCCAACACCTGGACTACAAGGCCGTGCTGCGCCGGGTCGAGGCGGGCAAGGACCCGTTCGCCGCCGTCGAACATGGTGGGGGGCACCCTGGGAGCCCGCAGGAGGGCGCTGATGGGGCCGGCGGGAAGACTGATAAAACAGCGGACGACGGCGGCGCGCATCCACGACTTGAGCGGTACCGTTCCATGCGCGATCCAAACGCGACACCCGAGCCGTTCGCCGGCGCCGGCGGCACCGGCGACACCTTTGTGATCCAGGAACACCACGCCAGCCGCCTGCACTTCGATTTCCGGCTGGAGCACGAAGGAGTCCTGGTGTCCTGGGCGCTCCCCAAGGGCGTTCCGGAATCGAGCGGCAAAAACCATCTCGCGGTCCAGACCGAGGACCACCCCATGGACTACGCCACCTTCGAAGGAACCATCCCGAAAGGACAGTACGGCGCCGGCGAGGTCACCATCTGGGACCACGGAACCTACGAACTCGGGAAGTGGATCAACGGCAAGGAAGTCATCGCCACACTGACAGGGTCTGAAGGCGGCGGCCTGGGCGGAACCAGGAAGTTCGCCCTGATCCATACCGGCCGGGGGCGGGGTGATGAGGGGCAATGGCTCATCCATCTGATGGACAAGGAACACCACGGCGGCAGGCACCGGCACGCACCCGCCCGCGACCATGGTGATGCTGACGCAGATGGGGAAACCGGCACCAATGTGGAAGTAGGCGGGGAAACCGGCACAAACCGGGATGAACGGACACCCGCTGGAAGCCGGGCCACACCCCTGCCATCACAGCACGCACGCGAACCAGCCGACGAGGCCCCTGCTGCACCCCTGGACGACTTTCGGCCCATGATGGCGACCGCGGGAAACCCCGCCGACCTGCAAGGCAGCGAATGGATGTTTGAGCTGAAATGGGACGGCGTCCGCGGGGTGATCGTTGCCGATGACAGGAATATCCGCATCCTCAGCCGCAACGGCAACGACGTCACGGCAACATACCCCGAGCTGACGGACCGGGCTGGCTGGCCGGCCGGGCCGTTCGTTGCCGATGGTGAGA
>NZ_QAIQ01000223.1:0-18838 GCF_003061105.1 Arthrobacter sp. HMWF013 | reverse complement strand
CTCCAGGGGCGCATGAAACTGACCAAAGCGGCCGATGTCGAAAAAGCCCGCCATGCTATCCCCGTCCGGCTCATGCTGTTCGACCTGCTGTCCGTGGGTGGCGAGGACCTCCGCAGAAAGCATTTCCAGACGCGGCGGCAGCAGTTGGAGGAGTTCTACTCGCCGTCCGACCTTCCGGTGGAACTATCGCCCGTTTTGGACGAGCGGCTGGACCACATTTTGGAAAGCGCACAGGAACTTGGCCTGGAGGGGGTCATGGCGAAGCGACCGGACAGCCGCTACGTCAGCGGCCAGCGGACCAGGACCTGGATCAAGATCAAACTCTCAAGAACGCAGGAAGTGGTGGTGGGCGGCTGGCGCCCCGGCCGTGGCGGGCGGCAAAGCTCCGTTGGTTCACTGCTGGTGGGCATCCCGGAAGGTAAAAACCTGCGGTACGTGGGCAGGGTGGGCAGCGGCTTCAGTTCCCGCGAGCTGACCGAGCTGCGGCAGAAAATGGACGATCTGGCACGCAAGACCTCACCGTTCGACGACGTCCCCCGCGAGGATGCGTCCGACGCCCACTGGGTCACGCCACGGTTGGTGGGGGAAGTGACGTTCGGTGAGTGGACGGGCAGCGGGAGGCTCCGCCACCCTGTCTGGCGCGGCTGGCGGGTCGACAAGGAGCCGGACGAAGTTGTCCCGGAGGCCTAGCGGAACGTTGGCCAGGCCGCGGCGCAACAGATCCACTTCAACGCGGAAAGCACCTGGCGACCCCCGGAAAATGGGTGTCGCCAGGTGCTTTCTGTGACGTGGGGCCAGATGCGGGGTCCTCAGGAGGAGTGCGGCATCTGCGGCCGGCCCGTCCGGTGAACAGCATTCACCGCTGCCTCATGCCCGGCCCGACCGTGCATTGATTCGTTCTCTTTGGGGTGGCGCTTCTTCCCGTTACCGTCCGGCCAGTGCTGCTCTCCGGCCATCGCCAGGCCCACAGCGATAGCTGCCGGGCCGGGGACTGCCGGCTGGTCCATGGCCGCCGCCAGATGGCCGGCGACCTCCGGTTCGATCTTTACATCAGTCATTTTTTCAGCCATTTTTCTTCCTTTCCACCATGAAAATGAAGTGCTCCCTGATCTGGGGGCGAATAATTCCTGAACGTGAATTACCAGCGGATTACCAGCGGACTTTCTTCTCCGCCGGCCCCTGTTTGCCACTGGCATGGGTGGGCTTGTGGCTTTTGCCCACGCTCTGCAGGCCGGCATCCCCGCCCCTGGATTTACTGGCGAGCATTGCCTGCTGGGCCTCCGTCAGGCCCGAGCGGATGCCCTTGGGCGCGGGATGATCAGTGGCTTCGTTGGCGCTTTCCGCACTGGATTCGGGGTTGCTTGAAGCAGATTTTTCAGTCATTCTTTGGAACCTTTCTGAGGGGGATCAGCGTATCTAACGAGCTCGGCCGGGACGAGGACCTGCAAAACCAGGCCGCGGGCGTCCGCCTACTCAAAAATCAGTGTTCCCATCGCACAACAATAGGCAGTGTCGGAGCAGGTTGTGAACCCCTTCCGCCGCCGGCTCAGGGAACAGCCCACAGATGCGCCCTGACCCCGCCCACGCTGGTGGCGGCCGTCACTTTCGGCGGCTCACACGGGTGCCTCGAGCCGCCCGAGATGGCACTTCCGGAAAAAGATTGGGAAAGCATGCCGCCAAACCCGGCGGATGCCAGTGATGGAGCGGCAGGATCGCCGAAAAAAATATCTCCAAAACAGGCCTGAACAGGGGGTGAAACAGGGCACCCTACGCCATCCAGCTCTGAGTTACCAGAGAATTCGCGTAAAATTGAAGGCCTGCCCAGAGCGGGGCAGCTACAAGTCGCAAGCAAATGACCTCCACAGGAGTCGCCCAAATGCCCACAGACCGAAGCACGACCGACTCTTCAGCAGGCGCGAACAACGCCCGCGGAACCAACAACGCAATACCGGAAGATGCAGTACCCAGCGGTGTAGTAAACACCAGCGCAGCACCCAGCAGTGCACGCAAACCCAAGATCCTCGGCCGCCGTCGGCTCAAAGAGTCCGACGTGAACGTCGTCAACCAGCCGATGCTGAAAAAGGCGCTGGGCGGAACCATCGTGGGTAACACCATGGAGTGGTACGACGTCGGCGTGTTCGGCTACCTCATCACCACCATGGGACCCGTATTCCTGCCGGAATCCGATCCGTCCACGCAAACCCTTTTCCTCCTGGGAACCTTTGCCGCCACCTTTATTGCCCGTCCGCTGGGCGGAGTGATCTTCGGCTGGCTGGGAGACAAGATAGGCCGCCAGAAGATCCTGGCCACCACCCTGATGATCATGGCGGCCAGCACTTTCGCCATCGGCCTGCTGCCCGGCTACGCCCAGATCGGCATGTGGGCCGCAGCCCTCCTGGTGCTGCTCAAGGTAGTACAGGGGTTCTCCACCGGCGGCGAATACGCCGGTGCCACCACCTTCGTCAGCGAGTACGCGCCAGATAAGCGCCGCGGGTTCTTTGCCAGCTTCCTGGACATGGGCAGCTACATGGGCTTCGCGCTCGGTGCCGCCCTGGTCTCCGTCCTGCAGCTGACGCTCGGCCAGGCCGCCATGGAAGAGTGGGGCTGGAGGATTCCGTTCCTCGTCGCCGGTCCGCTTGGCCTGATCGCTGTTTACTTCCGCAGCAAGATCGAGGAGTCCCCGCAGTTCCAGGCCACCCTCGATGCCCAGGAAGACCTCGCCAAGCACGCCGCTGCCGGCGACGAAGCCGTCGTCAAGGGACCGGTTGGAATCGTCAAGGCATACTGGCGCTCCATCATCGTGGCCATGATCCTGGTGGCCGCCGCCAACACCGCCGGCTACGCCCTCACGTCCTACATGCCGACGTACCTCACCGAATCCAAGGGTTACGATCCGGTCCACGGCACCCTGCTGACCATCCCCGTGCTGGTCATCATGAGCCTCTGCATTCCGCTCACCGGTAAGCTCTCGGACCGTATCGGCCGCCGCCCCGTCCTCTGGATCGGCGCGCTGAGCACAGTGGTCCTGGCCACCCCGGCATTCATGCTGATCGGCATCGGGGAGATCTGGTCCACCCTGGCCGGCCTCGCACTGATCGCGTTCCCGGTGACGTTCTACGTGGCCAACCTGGCCTCGGCCCTCCCGGCCCAGTTCCCGACGTCGAGCCGTTACGGTGCGATGGGCATTGCCTACAACTTCTCCGTGGCGATCTTCGGCGGAACCACGCCGTTCATCGTGGCAGCCCTCATCACCGCAACGGGTGATGACATGATGCCCGCGTACTACCTGATGGGCACCTCGGCGATCGGCGCCGTGGCCATCTACTTCCTGAAGGAATCTGCCCAGCGTCCGCTGCCGGGCTCCATGCCCAGCGTGGACACCCAGGCAGAGGCGCGCGAACTGGTTGCCGGACAGGATGAAAATCCGTTGATCGACCTGGCCGAACTGCCGTTCGAGACCCAGGACATCACGACGGCGAGCGCAGCAGCCGACAAGGTACCTGCGGGAGCAGCGAACTGACAGAAGCTCTTTCTGTTGGAGGCCCTGCCTGACCGCGGCTTGTAGCTCACGCTCATAAGGCCTGTCCTTTGTGATTTCCTTGGGGGAATCACGAAGGGCGGGCCTTAGCCGTGTCCGGAAGCAGGTTACGTCCGATGTACACGAAGATGCCCGGGGGAAACGTCCGGTGGTACCTTCCGGAAGGCTCACCAAAAAGCCGGAACTGAAGGTGGTGTACCCCGTGAAGCCCGTCTTAAAGCAGTTGCGCGCCCTTCACACGCTCGAACCGGCGAACAGGGACCACCTCGCCGCACTCCGGGTCGCCATCAGTGTGGCCGTGCCATCCCTGATGCTCCTGGGCGCCGGCCGCCCCGACCTCATCATCTATGCCGTCTTCGGTGCGCTGACCGGGATGTACGGCCGGTCAGAGCCCCATCAGCTCCGGTTGAGGCACCAGTCGCAGGCCGCACTGATATTGCTGAGCGGCGTCGCTGTGGGGGTGTTCCTGTCCGTGAACCATCTGCATTCGTGGTGGCTGGTGGGTGTGGAGGCCCTGCTGGCCGGGGCAGGCTCCGTATTTGCGGACAGGGTGAGGCTCAAGCCCAACGGCCCGTTTTTTGGCATCCTGGCCTTGGGAGCCTGCGCCTCGGTTCCACTCGCCGTTCCGTGGTATGCCGCACTGCTCATCGCCGCAGGGGCAGCGGCGTTTTCCATCGCGGTCGGTTTCAGCGGGTGGGTTCGTACCAGGGCCTGGCGTCCGGGTGCGGGCCGGGATGCACTACCCCTTCGCGGCAACGCCCGGCGGCTGGCAGTTGTGCACGCAGCCCGGTATGTCCTTGCAGTGGGCATTGCAGGGTCCGCCGGCGTGCTCAGCGGGAGCGGCCATCCGCATTGGGCCATGGCGGCGGCCGCGGTTCCGCTCGCCGGCGCAGACCTCCCCAGCAGCGTCCGCCGCGGGATCCACCGCATTGTGGGGACGCTGCTCGGCCTGGCCGTTACCGCCGTCGTCCTGGTTCCTGGACCATGGCTTCCCGCGGGATTTTACGGAGTGCACCACGTGGCAATGCTGGCCATCCTCGTGGTCATTTTCCAGTTCACCACCGAGCTGTTTATGGCCCGGCATTACGGGCTCGCGATGATTTCGTTCACGCCGGTGATCCTGTTGATGACGCAACTGGCCGCCCCCATCAGTCCCGGCGTACTCATTGTGGAGCGGGCCCTGGAGACGTTCGTGGGCGCCGTTGTGGGGATCTTGGTGGTGGTGACCGTCCGGCGTCGGAGCGGGCACGCGCTGAGGGGACGCAGAACCGACATGCGGCCCGGGCCTACTCCACGCGGGCCGCTGACCGGGTGACCAGACGCCCGGGCAACAGCGGCCCCACGATAGCCAACGCTTTGTAGCGCTTGGACGGGACGGACACGGCTTTGCCCCGGAGGTTGTCTGCCAGCCCTTCGCGGACCACCCGCTCGGCAGTCAGCCACAGCCAGGCCGGTGTTGCGGATTTGTCCATTCCCATCCGCTCGTGGAATTCGGTATGGGTCAGGCCGGGGCATACCGCGGTGACCTTCACGCCCCTTTTCCCGTATGCCAGGCTGGCCCAGCGGCTGAAGCTCAGCAGCCAGGCCTTCGCCGCCGAGTACGTCCCCCGCGGGAGAAAAGCGGCAATGCTGGCCACGTTGATGATCCTGCCTGAACCGCGTGCCAGCATGCCCGGCAGGACGGCGTGGGTCAGTTCCAGCGGCACCTGGCAGTGCAGCACCAGCCCTTGCTTCTCGTCCAGGATGCTGTTCTGCTCAAAGTCGCCCAACAGCCCGCGGCCGGCATTGTTGACCAGGACCTCCACCGGCCTTGCACTGTCCGTGAGGCGTCCGACGACGGCCGCCACACCGTCGTCGTCCGTCAGGTCTGCGGGCAGCACCTCAGCGGTGATCCCGTACCGCTGTTCCAGGTCCGCCGCCGTTTTCTCGAGGCGGGCCCGGTCCCGTGCCACGAGCACCAGATGGTGGCCTTGGGCGCCAAGCTGCCGGGCAAACTCGGCTCCGATGCCTGCGCTGGCACCGGTGATCAGAGCTGTGGTCCTGCTGTCCTGAGGCGTCATGGCCCCAAGCCTAACCGCCGGTCCTCCACGCCCGCCCCGGCTCCGAGTAGGGTCTTGGTATCAGCAGACCCGGCGGGCAGCGATCGATCATCAGGGGGAAAGAATGGAGCAGGACCAGGGCAACCACATCAGGTTCCGCGAGGTGGACCAGGACGGCATACCAATCGATCAGGAGTCCCTCGCTCGTGAGGAGGGTGGCGACCCAGGGCGCCCCGCCTGGGCCTCGGTCAACCCGTTCATCGTTGCCCTGTGGCTTCTTGCAGCACTTCTCGTGATCGGCGGAGTGTGGGTCTCGGCGAACGCAGCGTCCATGATGGGAACTACCTCCGGGCCGCCGCCCCTGGCGTACGTACTGTTCAATTTTGCGCCTTGGGCAGTCCTGGCGGGCCTGCTGGATGCTTTGGCCCTCCTGTTCTGGCACGCCTTGGAGTGGCAGCGCAGGAAAGCCACGCAACCGCTGCGCACTGGCAGGTAGCGCCTCAGAGATGCAGGTGAACGGCCTTGTTTGACCGTTCACGCTGCGCCCGCTTCGCCGATGCGGCGCGCGAGGGACGCACCGGGCTGGCCGGATCGGTGGGCTGGCTGGGGTGCTCCACCACCGATGCCTCGGCGGCGTCCCGCCGGGCGGCCTCGAACTGGCTGCCGGAATGGACCGGGCAAACCGGCATGTAGACGGGTTCCAGGAGGGTCAGCCGGAGGTCTTCGGCCTCCTCCAGTGCGGCGGCGGCCACCCGTCCCAGCCCGTGGTGCAGGACATCGACGTGGCCGGTTGGACGGGGGCCCGTGGCGGCCCTGCGAAGATGGGCCAGGACTCCGGCGTCAAGATGGATGGCCCGCCGGAGATCCAGGGATATGGCGGGGCTGGACACTAAACGGTGCGCCCGGAGCAGCAGGTGTACCAGGGCTGGAAAAGTGGACTGAGTCAGGCAACCGCACACGTCCAACCGGATTTGCCCTGGATCCACGTCGCAATGGACAACGACTCGAAGTTTGTGGTGGGAAAGTCTGTGACTCACGGGTATCTCCACGGACGTACCGCGGGCCGGCTGCATGGCCCACTTACGACTCTACGAAGATGCCGCCATGCCCACAAGGCTGGGACCTACCCTGGCTGCCCCAGCCCGTCAGCAATGCCCGCCCGGCGGTCCCGCCGCCGGTCCCGCCGCCGGTCCCTTTAGTCCTCGGGCCAGTCGATGTGCTGTTCGTAGCCCTCATGCTTGCGGAGGTAACCGGCAATGAACGGGCAATGCGGGATGACGCGTTTCCCTGATGCTATGACGTCGTCCAAGGCAAAGTGGGCCAGTACCTTGCCCAGCCCCTGGCCGGTGAATTCCTCGGCGGTTTCCGTGTGGGTGAAATCCACGTGTCCGGGCTGGTCCCGGAAAAAGGACTGGACAGCAACCTTCCCGCCGACCCGCAGCTCGTAACGGTGATGCACATCGTCCCGTGCCAGCGACACGTCGGGGCTGAACTCATCCTCAAGGGAAACCATGTTCTCAGTCATGGTTCGACACTGGCACTACTTGGGCCCGCTGGCAATGCCCTGCCCTCCCCCTTCCCGGATTCGGAAGCAGCCTGCCCGGGCGGGCGCTCGGGGATCCGGCCCAGCAACAGGACAGCCAGCGCGAAGCATGCCGCGCCGCCGCCAAGCAGCGCGAGCGTGAGGCCGTTGAAGGCGGCATCCGCCACCGGAATGACGACGACGACGACGGCGGTCACCACCGCGATGGCGGGCCTGCCGCGGCTGTGGACAGCCGCCGTCGGACGTTCCTCAAGGCGCCCGAACACGGCAATCACGGGAAGCAGGAGGGCGATAACCCCCACCAGGACCAGGGGCCGCGCCCACCACCATGCCGCCGTTCCGGCCGCGGGTTTGGGAAAGTCGGTGAGGAGCAGCAGCCCGGACATGGCAGCGAGCAACGGCAGGTGCCACAGGTACACGGTCATGGCACGCCGCCCGGCCGCGGAGACCACCGCCCGGACCCAGCGCACCCCGGAAATCCAGTTCATCCCCGGCCGGAAAAGCTGGAGGACGGCAGCCTGGGAGACACCCAGGAGGAAGAGGCACAGGTTGGGCGGGTTGAGGTTGACCAGCATGTTTCCCGGGTAGAGGCCCAGGCCGGTGACCAGGCCCAGCAACAGGTTGGCCGCCGCAATCAGTCCTACCAGCCAGGAGCGCGGGAGCCTGGCGAAGTGACCGTCGGCCATGAGGAAACCCAGCTGCTGCACGGAACACCACACGAAGACCAGATTGGCGTACGCGAGCTGGGGCAGGGCGCCGCGCAGGCAGTCCACGGCCACCACCAGCGTCACCAAAGCGGCAAGGGTCAGCCAGGGCGCACGCGCATGGAACCGTGCCAGGAGCGGGATGTTCAGCTGGGCCGCGAGATAGGCCGCGAGGAACCAGAGCGGCATGCCCGCCCCTGTGGCGATCAGCTGGGTCACCTGGGGGTCCACCCCCAGCAGCAGTGCCGCCCACAGTCCCACAAACATCATTGCCAGGAGAGCCGCAGCGGGCCGGACAAGCCGGAGAAGCCGGGCCTGGACGAACTCGACGCCGGTGCCCCCGCGGGCCTTCAGCCGCAACCACGACTGCAGGCCCGTGGTTCCACCGGTGACGAAGAACAAGGGCATGACCATAAAAATCCAGATGACGGGTTCGAACCAGCGCTGGTTACCCAGCGTGTTCTCGCTGGTCACGGTGCCGTCCGCATGGAGAACGGGACTGACCATCATGCAATGGCTCACCACCACCAGGGCCAGGCAGATGAAGCGGACCAGATCGATGGCAAGGTCGCGGTGAATCACCTGCCCGTCCTGCGGGGCCTGCGCCGGTTGCCCGGACTGCCCATGCCACGGGGCTGGCCCCCGCTCCTCCACGCCACTCACCTGCGGCCCCTACCTGCGCCGGATGTCGCCGTTACCTGTCACGTACATTGTCCGCCCGAAGCGTGGCATCGGCCAGAAGACCGGCGGGCCTCCTCAGCAGACGCTCTTAAGCCGCCACGGCGGCGAGGCCGAGCACGACGGCGAGCAACGGCGTCGTGCCTTGCAGAACGGCGGCGCGGAGGTACTTCCGCCCGCTGAGGGCGAGGACCGCGGCGGCGAGCAGCATCGAACCGCAGCAGGTGAAGATCAGGGTCCAGCCCACCACAGGCTGGACGGAACCCTGCGGTGCGAACGCCACGCAGCCGGCTCCGGCGAACGCGCCGATGGCCAGGAACAGGTTGTAGAAGCCCTGGTTGTAGGCGAGCGGTCTGGTGGTTTCGGCATCGGCCTGGGTCGCCACTCCAAATCGCTTCCAGGTGGCAGGCTTTGTCCAGGTGAGTGACTCCATGGTGAAGATGTACACGTGGAGGGCGGCTGCGAGGAAAGCGAAAATGAGGGAGGCCAGGATCATGGCTTGATCCTAGCCTCCCTCCGATTCTTCGCCCGGGAACGTGACTTCAGGGCCTAGCGGGTGAGCATGCCCAGCGCTGCTGTTGCGAACTCCCGGGCCGAGGTGTTCCAGTGGCCCAGCAGGCCCTGGAGGTTCTCGCCGTCGGCCCGGTGCGCCGGCAGCTGCTCCTGGAGCGTGGCCAGGACACCGGTGCGGAGCTCGGTATTGAAGTTCACCTTGCCCACGTTCATGGCGGCGGCCTTGACCAGCTCGCCGGCCGGGATGCCGGAGGCACCGTGGAGCACCAGCGGGATGTGGGTCCGCACCGCAATGTCCTGGAGAACGTCCCAGCGGAGCTGCGGCTCGCCTTTGTACTTGCCATGGACGTTGCCCACGGCGACGGCCAGCAGCTGCGCGCCGGTCCGGGCCACGAAGTCCTCCACGAGGGCGGAGTCCGTCAGGCCGGCCACGTCAACGCCGGCCTCATCCGCGCCGAAGGCACGGTCCTCGTCACCGGCCAGGCCGCCGAGTTCCGCTTCGAGCACGACGTCGGCACCCAGCAGGGCGCGCGCCTCACGGACCAGCGCAATGTTGTCCTCATACGGGAGGGAGGAACCGTCCGCGAGGACCGAATCCGCCCCCGCGGCGACGGCGTCGGCCATCACCGTGAGGTCAGCGGCGTGATCAAGCTGGACGGCTACCGGGACCGACGCACCGTCCGCCAGCCCGCGGAGGGCGGCGATCAGGCGCAGGCCGCTGGTAGTGGCGGCGGTCTTGGGGGCAACCAGCAGGATGATGCCGTGGCCCGCGTCCTCGGCGGCGCCCACCACAGCAAGGGCGGTGGTGAAGTCGTAACAGGTGAACGCCGGGACGGCCGAGTTCTGCTGCAGGGCGGAGGTGACCAGGTGGTCGAGTCGGGTGCGCATCAGACGCCGAGGCCTCCCACCAGGATCCAGGCGACGAAGGTCAGCGCGAAGCCGGCCAGGCCGAGGATGGTGGTGAGTACGGTCCAGGTGCGGAGTCCGTCGGACACGGTGAGGCCGTAGTAGCGCACCACGGTCCAGAAGCCGGCGTCTGTCACGTGGGACAGGCCCAGGGAGCCGAAGCCGATGGCGATGACGATCACGGCGATCTGGGCCGGTGAGTAGCCGCCTTCCATCACGGCCGAGGTCAGCAGGCCGGTGGTGGTGACGATGGCCACCGTGGCCGAACCCTGGGCTGCGCGGAGCGCCAGGGAGATGACGAAGCCGAGCACGATGACCGGCAGGCCCAGGTGGTCAAGGGTCTGGGACAGCGCGGCGCCGATCCCGGAGGTGCGCAGGACTTCACCGAACACGCCGCCGGCGGCAACCACCATCAGGATGGAGGCGATGGGAGGCAGCGCGCCTTCGAAGATCTCGCCGGTTTCCCGGAGCGACCAGTTGCGGCGGACAGCCAGCAGGAAGAAGGACAGGGCCACGGCCACCAGGAGGGCGAAGAACGGGTTGCCGATGAAGGCCGCCAGGCCGTACCAGGAGTTGTCCTTGGGGATGGTGAGCGTACCCAGGGTGCCGATCAGGATCTGCACGATCGGCGCGGCGATGAGGAACATGATCAGGGCCGGGCGGGGAGGAGCAATCGCTGCAGCGCCGGGGCCGTCGTGGCCCACCTTCACCAGGGAATCGGAGCCGAACTCGTCCACCTGGGCCTTGACGCCGGGGAGCAGCTCGTAGTCCTTGCGGTTCATGATGCTGGCAACGAAGTAGGACAGGAAACCCAGCGGGATGCAGATGATCAGTGAGATCAGGGTGATCAGGCCAATGTCGGCGCCGAACACGCCGGCGCCTGCCACGATGCCCGGGTGCGGCGGAACGGCCACGTGGATGGCAAGCATGATCCCGGCCATCGGCAGGCCAAATTTGACCGGGTGCACGTTGGCGATCTTGGCGAACGCGTAGACGATGGGCACCAGCACGATGATGCCGACCTCGAAGAACACGGGGATGGCCACCAGGAAGCCGACGGCGGTCAGGGCAACCGCCACGCGCTTGGCACCAAGCTTCTCGGTGAAGTGGGAGGCCAGCGACTGCACGCCGCCGGAAACCTCGATCATCCGGCCGAGCACCGCGCCGAGTGCGATCAGCAGCGCGACCTTACCCATGGTGCCGCCCACGCCGTTGGCCACGACTGTGAACACGTCCTTGAGCGGGATCTGGGAGGCCACGGCCACGGCGATGCTGACAGTCAGCAGGGCCACGAAGGCCTGGATCTTGAAGCGGATGATCATCACCAGCAGTACGGCGATGCCAATGGCCGCGATGGTGAGCAGCAGCGGAGTACCCAGCTCCACGGCGGGTTTGATGGCTGGGGCATCGGCCGCCCGCACCATCAGGGAGTTAATCAGGGGGTTCATTGCGGGTGTCTCCTTTGACAAGCCAGTCTTCCAGAAGACGGGCTATCGGGCGCTGGATATTTCTGTTTGGGACGTGGTGCTGGGGACTTCGGGGGGTACGACGACGGCGGAGGGGGACCGCCGTCGTCGTACGTTTGCGGTGAAGTGCTGAGCGCGTGGTTCTTAGGCGGTGCGCTTAGGCGGTGGTGCGCTTGGTGGGTGCCACGACTTTGATGACGGCTGAGTCGTCGGCGGCGGCGAGGCCCTGGGCCTGGCCCAGGAGGTAGAGCTGCTCGGCTGCGGCGGCAACGGGGGCTGCCAGGCCGGCGGCGCGGGTGGCTTTGCCCACGATGCCCATGTCCTTGACGAAGATGTCCAGGCGGGACAGGACCTCGGCGCCTTCCTCGGTGTAGGCCTCGAGGATGCGCGGACCACGGTTGGAGAGCATGAACGAACCGGCAGCGCCGGCTTCGAGGGCGGCGAGGGTCTTGGCCTGGTCCAGGCCAAGGGCGTCGGCGAGGGCCATGGCCTCGGCGGCTGCCGCGATGTGGATGCCGCAGAGGAGCTGGTTCACGGTCTTGAGGGCCTGGCCGTCGCCTGGCTTGTCGCCGACCACGGTCAGCGTGGAGGCCAGGAGTTCAAGCGCCGGGGCAGCCTTTTCGCGGGCTTCCGGGGAAGCGCCGACGACGATCAGCAGGTCGCCCTCACCGGCCCGCTTGGGGCCGCCGGACAGCGGCGCATCCACGAGCTCGACGCCGTATTCGGCCAGCTTTGCGACCGTGGCGGGGATCGCTTCAGTACCCACGGTGCTGCCGAGGATGACAACGGCACCCGGCTCGAGCACGGAGGCCACGCCGTTCTCGCCGAAGAGGACATCGTTGAGCTGCTCACCGTTGCGGACGGCCAGGAGCAGGGCGTCGGCGCCTTTCGATGCTTCCTTGGCGGAGGCGAAGGTGCGGATGCCGGCTTCTTCGGCGAGCTTGAGGCGCGGCTCTGCGATGTCGAAGCCGTGGACGGTGAGCTGGGAGGCCATGCGGGTGGCCATGGGCAGTCCCATGGCGCCGAGGCCCAGGACGGTGACGGTGTAGTTGCTGGTCATGGTGTTCTCCTGTGAATCCGTGGGTTCTAGCCGTTGAAGGTTTTGCTGAGCTTGCGGGTGACGTCGGCGAGGGATTGGTCATCGCCCACATTTCCGGCGAAGACGATGTACGGGATGCCCTTCGCGGGGCCGTCCACCGGCTCCCAGAGGCTCACGATGCCGGGGAGCATGGGCCCGCGGACAATAGCGTGGCGGATTTCCAGGCCGTGGGCGGCGACGTCGGAGGACGTGATGCCGCCCTTGGCGATGACAAACCGGGGCGGGAAGGTCTTCAGCGTGCGGTTGACGACGGCGACGACTGCGGCGGAAACGGTGCGGGCGATCCGCAGGCTTTCGGCGGGGTTGTCGGTCTTGATGAGCAGGCGGCTGGTGTGGACGATGACATCGCCGCCGTGCAGCGCGTCCACCACGGTGTTGACGGTCTGGTCCAGGTAAGCATCCGCGGCTGTTTCGGTTTCGGCGGCGAGAAGTTTCTCGACGTCGATCTCGACGATGCGCGCCGCACTGTGCTGTTCAGTCAGGGCCTTGAGCTGGCGGGTGGTGACGCCCACGTGGGAGCCGACCACGATCAGGCCGCCGGCCAGGGACGGGGTGTTGCCGGCGTAGGCTTCGGCGCCGCTGAGTTCTTTGCGGATTTCCTGGCCGATCCGGGCACGGCCGAACGGCGGGCCCACGCGGTACAGCAGCTTCTTGCCGCGGCGCTCGGCTTCCTCCAGGCCCAGCGACAGGGCCCGGAGATCGTTCTCGGTGACGATGTCCGCCACAATCGGGGTGGAATTGGTGGCCGGCGCGATGGCGTCCGCGATGGCAATCGCGGTGACCTGGGGATCGCTGGAGGCCCGGATGATGTTCAGGTCCAGCACAATCACCGACCCGGCGGCGAAGCGGCCCTGCGACTTCTCCTCCACGTACTTGGCCATGTCCGAGTTGGCGAAGCCGAAGCTGGCGTCCCTGGCGAATTCGGTCTCCGCCACCGGCGTGAGCTTTCCGGCATCTTCCCCGGTGCCGCGCATGTAGTGCACCCCGCCGATGGTCACGCGGCCGGCGTCGGGGAACGCAGGAACCAGCACCACGCCGTCAGTCTGTTCGCCGGTGACCTCAGCTACGGTGGCGGCGATGACGTCAGGTTCCAGCGGGTAGTGGCCGCGGAGGGTGGAATCGCTGCGGCTGACAAACCCCAGCCGAGGGTTGGAACCGGCCGTACTGGTGCCGGCATTGCTGGTGCCTGCATTGCTGGTGCCGGCATTGCTGGTGCCGGCAGCGGCAAGCGCGTTGCGGACCACTTCCTCGTTCCGCCCGGCTGCTTCGGCGGGATCCAGGCTGCGGGTGTTGGTCAGCACGTAGACGGCGGGTTTTGCCTGGCCGAACGCCCAGATGAAATCTTCGACGTCCCAGCTGGTGAGCACCGGCAGATCTGAAACGGACTGCGTTCCGGTGGGGTCGTCGTCGAGCACTACCAGCATCTTGGGAGTCACCGCGCTGGAGGCGGCGACCGCGTCGGCAACGAGATGGGCGGGAATCTGGACCTCTGCCGGGAAGGCCGCCAGGATGTCTGCTTCAAGCGTCACTGTGCACTCCGTTGTGTGAAATCTTGTGGTGATATTGGTATCTGTAAGATGTCTGACATCTAACATTTGAAATAGTGTGGCACACCACAATGAAAACGCGCAAGTAGACTTGTCAGACATATGTGGCACGGCGCGGCAGGGGGAACATGGCACGGAAATCATTGGTGGGGGTCGTTGCTGACGAACTCCTCGACCGGATCATCGCAGGGGACTTTCCGCCCGGATCCAGCGTGCCCGGCGAGCTTGAACTCAGCGCCCGGCACGACGTCAGCCGCATGACCGTCCGCGAGGCCATGAAGACCCTGGAGGCACAACGGATCCTGAGCGTTGAACGTGGCCGCGGCACCTTCGTCAACCCGCTGAACCGCTGGGCGTCCCTCGAAGCCGTGCTGCGCGCCGCGTCCGAGGGCAAGAATGAGGCAGACGCATCGGTTCAGCTCATCGAACTCCGCCGGATGCTCGAGACCGGAGCCTGCGAACTGGCCGCAGGCCGCATCGGTGACGCAGACATCAAGACACTTTTCGGGTACGTGGCTGCGATGCGCGCTGCCCATGAAGTCAACAATGTCGCAGCGTTTGTTGAGGCCGATCTCGCCTTCCATGACCTGATCCTGCGGGCGTCGGAGAACGTCTTTGTGGCTGTCCTTTTTGAACCCTTGCACCGGGTGCTGGAGAAGCGGCGGGCGGAAACATCTGCCGTGCCGGAGATCCAGGAGCACGCGATCGGGCATCACCAGAACATCGCTGAGGCGCTCGAGTCACGGGATGCCGGCCGTTCCCGTGAAGCCATGGACGCACACATGCAGCAGACCCTCAATGACCTGAAAACCCTGGTGCTGGACACGCCGCAGGGCGTCTGACCACGGGATCTGCCACTTCCCCCCGCCCGGAAGTCCTACTAGTCTGCTAGGACGGCCCGCAACCGGGACTCAAAGGCGATCACGAGGAGCGAAGTTGTCCAACCACACGTACAGCATTTCTGAAATTGTCGGCACATCGACCGAGGGCGTGGATGACGCCGTCCGCAACGGCATTGCCAAGGCATCCCAGACCCTCCGCAACCTCGATTGGTTTGAGGTCAAGGAAATCCGCGGTCACCTGGAAGAAGGCAAGATCGCAGACTGGCAGGTCACCATCAAGCTCGGTTTCCGCCTGGAAGAACACTGACCACCACTGGCTCCGAAACATGATGGCTGCGCCGTTCCGGCGCAGCCATCAGCGTTTCTCAGGGTTTCGGCGGACGGGCTTCAGCAGCGAGCGGCGCCGGCTGCCCGGGGTTCTCAGGGTGCTCCGTTAACGCCGGGGCGCCCAGGCTGCCCAGCAGGAGAAGGGCATCGGCCGACGCCGAACCGGGCTTGGCGGAAAACACCCTGAGTTGCTGGTCCGGATCGTCGGGGAGGACCAGGTTTTCAAAGTTCAGTTCAAGGTCGCCGACGGCGGGGTGGTGGAGCCTGAGAACGCCGGAAGACCTGGTGGCCACCCGGTGCCCCGCCCACCATTGGCGGAAGTGCTCGCTGTGGACGGCGAGCTCCCCCACCAGCTGGTTTGCCTGGGCGTCATTTGGGTGCCGGCCAACGTCCACCCGTAACGCACCCGCGGCTTCCGCTGCAACGGTCTTCCAGTCGCGGAACAACACGCGGGCCTGGGGATCAAGGATCAGCCACCGGGTCAGGTTCCGCTCCGGAGCAGGAAGTTTCGGGAAATCGGCGAAGAGCAGGAAGGCCATCCGGTTTCCGGCAAGGACATCAGTCCGGCGGCCCAGCAGCAGCGCGGGAACATCGCCGACGGCCTCGAGGAACTGACGCAGGGCGGGGCGGACGCTCTGGGCCGGTCCGGGCGCGCGGGACGTAGCGGCGCAGTTCTCCAGCAGATCCATCATGTGAGCGTGCTCGCCGTTGTCCAGCCGGAGTGCCCGCGACACCGCATCCAGCACCGCACGGGAAGGGTGGATGTTCCGCCCCTGTTCCAGGCGGACGTAGTAGTCGGTGCTCACCCCGGCCAGCCTGGCCACCTCTTCACGGCGAAGCCCGGCAACCCTGCGCGCGCCTGAGCTCCCCTCTGCTCCTGCGTCCTCGGGGCTCAACCGGGACCGCATGGCTTTGAGGAACTTTCCGAATTCGGCGCTCTGACCCATGCACCCCATTGTGCCCGGTGGAATGACCTCTATCTACAACGAAGGTAGGACTGGCAGTCCTAGGACAAACAGGAACAGGGTCAAGGGCTGACTATCTGTCCGAAAGTGCATAGGCTCGTTTCAGAGCCTTCCTGAAAGCGGTTTCCCGGCTTTTCCAACCAGGCCGCAGCGTAGGCAATACCCGCAGCAAAGGAGCCACACCATGTCAGAGTTGACCCTGAACAACGGCGTCACCATTCCCCAGTTGGGTTTCGGAGTCTTCCAGGTTCCGCCGGAAGATACCCAGCGGATCGTCGAAGATGCCCTGGAGGCCGGCTACCGCCACATCGACACAGCCGCCGCCTACCGCAATGAAGCCGGAGTGGGTGCTGCCATCGCCGCCGCCGGGATTCCGCGGGAAGAACTCTTTATCACCACAAAGCTCCGTAACGGCGAGCAGGGCAGGGCGCAGGAAGCATTCCAGAACAGCCGCAAAGCATTGGGCCTGAACTACGTGGATCTGTACCTGATCCACTGGCCGGTCCCGTCCCAGGACCTATACGTCCAGGCTTGGAAGGAGATGGAGCGTCTCTACGCCAACAAGGAGATCCGCGCCATCGGGGTGTCCAACTTCCTGGCCGAGCACGTGGATACCCTGCTGGCCTCCGCCGAAGTTGTTCCTGCCATCAACCAGATCGAACTGCACCCCAGCTACCAGCAGGCCGAACTTTCGGCGAAGTGCCGTGCCCTGGGTATCGAGGTGGAGGCCTACAGTCCGCTGGGCCAGGGCGGGGACCTCAACGGCCGTGCCGTGACGGCGATCGCCCAGGCCCACGGCGCCACCACCGCGCAGGTTGTCCTCGCCTGGCACCTTGCCGCCGGCAACATCGTCATCCCCAAGTCAGCCGATTCATCGCGGATGAGGGAAAACCTGGCTGCTTCATCACTGACTCTTACCGACGACGAACGTGCGTCCATCACCGCCCTCGAATCCGGCGCCCGCATCGGTTCCGATCCCGCCGTCGCTGCCTTCACCCAGCTCTGACCCTGACATTCCCGCCCCCCAACCCTAAGGATCCACCCATGCAGTACACCCACCTTGGCCGCTCCGGCCTGAAGGTCTCGCGCCTCTGCCTCGGCACCATGAATTTCGGCCCCCAGACCGAGGAGGCAGACGCCCACTCGATCATGGATTCCGCCCTGGATTCCGGCATCAACTTCTTTGATACCGCCAATGTGTACGGCGGCACCGGGCACCGTGGCTGGACCGAAGAAATCATTGGCCGCTGGTTCGCCCAGGGCGGCGAGCGGCGCGAACGCACCGTCCTGGCAACCAAGCTGTACGGCACCATGACTGAGCGTCCCAACGAATCCAAGCTTTCCGCTTTGAACATCCGCCGGGCCCTGGACGCCAGCCTGAAGCGCCTGCAGACCGATTACATCGACGTCTACCAGTTCCACCACATCGACCGTGAAACCCCGTGGGATGAAATCTGGCAGGCCATCGAAGTCGCCGTCCAGCAGGGCAAGATCCTGTACTCCGGCAGCAGCAACTTCGCGGGCTGGCACATAGCGCAGGCACAGGAAGCTGCCCGGCGGCGGAACTACACGGGCCTGGTCAGCGAACAGTCCATCTACAACCTCTTCCGCCGCGAAGTGGAACTCGAGGTCATCCCCTCCGCCCAGCAGTACGGCCTGGGGCTCATCCCTTGGTCGCCGCTGCAGGGCGGCCTCCTGGGCGGTGTGCTGAAGAAGCAGGAGCAGGGCGTCCGCCGCGCCGAGGGCAGGGCACTCGAGACGCTGAAAAAGCACCAGGACCAGATCCAGCAGTACGAGGATTTTGCGGACGAACTGGGCCACGCACCCGGCGACGTCGCACTTGCCTGGCTGCTGCACCAGCCTGCGGTCACGGCGCCGATCGTGGGCCCGCGGACGCAGGAACAGCTCGACGCCGCCATCCGGGCTCTGGATGTCACGCTCGACGCCGATGCGCTCAAGCGCCTCGATGACATCTTCCCGGGGCACCGCACCGCCCCGGAAGATTACGCGTGGTAACTACGCCTCTTCCCCAGGCGGGCACTCCCCAGCCGGGGACTCAACCTGTGGCCGATACAGATACCGTGGCGCCGAGGAACATCCTGTTCATCGGCGGCACGGGGATCATCAGCGCGGCGGCGGCTGACCGCGCCGTCGCACTGGGGCACCGGCTGACCATCCTCAACCGGGGACGGTCGTCGGGCCGGCCCGTGCCGGATGGCGCCGAGGTCCTTCACGCGGACATCCGTGACCCGGCATCGGTACAGGACGTGCTGGGCGGACGGGAGTTCGACGCCGTCGCGGACTTTATTGCCTTCACTCCGGACCAGGCACGTACCAGTATGGAGCTGTTCCGCGGCAGGACCGGCCAGTATGTGTTCATCAGCTCGGCCTCGGCTTACCAGAAGCCGCCCACCAGGCTGCCCATCCTGGAGTCCACTCCCTTGAAGAACCCCTTCTGGCAGTATTCACGCGACAAGATCGCCTGCGAGGATCTGCTGTTCGAGGCATACCGTTCGGACGATTTTCCGGTGACGGTGGTCCGGCCCTCCCATACCTACGACCGCACCAAGATCGCCATGCTGGGCGGCTGGACGGACATCCACCGGATGCGCACCGGAGCGCCGGTGGTGGTGCACGGCGACGGCACCTCGCTGTGGACGGTGACGCACAG
>NZ_QAIQ01000222.1 GCF_003061105.1 Arthrobacter sp. HMWF013 | reverse complement strand
GCCCAGTCGTCGGCGGTGGGGCCGCCGTCGTCCCCGTTGCCGAACAGGACCGCTTCCGCGCCGAGGAGGCCCGCGGCGGCCGCGCCGACGTTACCCAGGTCGATGACCATCTGGTCCATGGCGATCCTGCCCACCACCGGGTACGTCCTGCCGGCAATCCGGACCGGACCGCCGGTGGCCACCCGGGGGATGCCGTCGGCATAGCCCATCGGGATCAGCGCCAGCGTGCTGGGCCCCTGGGTGCGGTAGCGCAGGCCGTAGGAAACGCCCTGCCTGTCCGGCACGTCCTTGCACTGGGACACCACGGTCCGCAGCGTCATGGCCGGGCGGAGTCCCAGTTCGGCGGAACTCTGGCCTTCAAAGGGCGAGAGGCCGTAGATGCCCAGCCCCACCCGCACCAGGTCAAAGTGGGTATCCGGCCTGGACAACGTGGCGGGTGTGTTTGCCAGGTGCCGGACTTCGGGATCCACACCGGCGTCCTCGGCGGCCGCCAGCACTTCGCGGAACAGCGCCAGCTGCTCGTCCGTTTCGGGACGCTCCGGCTCATCCGCCACCGAAAGGTGCGAGAAAATGCCCACCACACGCAGGAGTCCCTCGTCCTGGTACTCCATGGCCTCGCCGAGCAACTGGTCCCAGGCGTCCAGGGTCACCCCGTTCCGCCCGAGACCGGTGTCCACCTTCAGGTGGATACGGGCGGGACGTTCCTGGTCACGGGCCGCCGCGACAATCCGTTCCAGTTCCCAGCCTGAACAGCCGATGTCGACGCCGGCAGCCACCGCAGCGCCGAAGTTGCTTTCCGTAGTGTGCAGCCAGGCCAGCAGGGGCGCTTCGATGCCAGCCGCCCGGAGCTGCAGCGCTTCGGAGATGTGCGCCACTCCCAGCCAGGAGGCACCGGCCTCGAGGGCGGCCCGCGCCACGGGGACCGCGCCGTGCCCGTACGCGTCGGCCTTGACCACGGCCATGACCTTGGCCGGTGATGCGGCGTCGGCCAGCCTGCGCACGTTGTGGCGGATGGCGTCCAGATCGATGACGGCGGACCGCTCGTGCAGAGGATCAGTTCCTGAGGCCGCGCTGAAGTCACCGGTTGTTACGGGGTAAGTCACCTTAGTGATTCTAGTGCGGGCGGTCGGGGCCGGATAATCGCCCTGCGTTCACGGGCTCCGTTCCGCCGTCCTCAGGCGTCAGAGAGGTGGGCGATGGTGGCGGTGGCCCGGCGCTGCGCTCCCATCGGGACGTCCTGGAGGATCTCGGCGAGGAAGCCGAAGCGGCGGAGCCACTGGCTGCTCTGGCGTTCGGGCCGGGAGTTGGCCTTCTGCCACCAGTCAGCGATGTCCCCCCACCCGGGAGCCGCCAGCGATCCCCCCACCTCCTGCACGGCCAGCGAGGCGCAGAGGTTGGCGAAGCGGAGCCGGTTGCCCAGCGGCCAGCCGGCCAGGGTGCCCACAATGAAGGCCGCGTCAAAGCAGTCGCCGGCACCGGTGGGATCGAAAGCGGTCACCGGCAGGGACGGCACCCACTCCTCCTCCCCCGTCTCGGAGTCCACGGCCATGGCACCCTGCGCCCCAAGCGTCACCACGGCCACGGGCACCCGGTCCGCCAGTGCGTACAGCGCGGACCACGGGTTGTCCTTACCCGTGAAGGCCATGGCCTCCCGCTGGTTGGGCAGGAACGCGTGGAAGTACTGCAGGTTTTCGAGCCTGACCGGAGACCATTCGCCGCTGGGGTCCCAGCCCACATCCCCGAACAGCTTCACGCCGGACTGGTAGGCCTCCTTGGCCCAGGGCTCAATCTCGACCCCCAGCTCGGCAATTCCGGCGAGCGCCGGCGGCGGCGAACCGATCAGTTCGGACGAGCTCACGGGCGCCGGATGGCCATGCGTCACCAGGGACCGGTCCTTATCCACGCTGAGCGAGACGGTCACCGGCGAATGCCAGCCCGCGACCCGGCGCGAGAGGCTCAGGTCCACGTGCTCCTGCCCGGCCAGGATCTTCCAGTTGTAGTCCCCGTAACCGTCGTCCCCAAAGGCTGCGGCCAGTCCGGTACGCAGGCCCAGCCGTGCCGCGGCGATGGCCTGGTTCGCCACGCCGCCGGGGCAGCTGCCCATGCCTTCGCTCCAGATCTCGGTGCCCGGCTCGGGCGCGTGCGGCAGGCCCGTGAAGATGATGTCCTGGAAGACCGTCCCGGCGAGGATCAGGTCGAACTCCCCGTCGGCTGGCTGGCGGACGAAAGAGAGCGGATCGAAGCGGCGGTCCGGAATTGCGTCCATGTCCGGCAGACTACGCCCTGGCGCCCCAGGACGGTAGGGGACCTGCCGCGCCCGGCCTACACTGCTGACTATGCGTCTCATGATTGCCGGCGGCGGCGGGTTCCGCGTCCCGCTTGTGTACCGGGCCCTCGCTTCCGGCCCCTTCGCGGGGCTGGTCAGCGAGCTGGTGCTGTTCGACGTCGACCCTGCCCGCCTCGAGGCCATCACCGCGGTTCTGCGGGCCATGCCAGTGCCCGACGGCGGCGCGCCGGAGGGTGCCGGCGCGGCAGCGGGTGCCGGCGCGGCAGCGGGGGCCGGCGCGGCAGCGGGTGCCCGGCCTCCTGTTATCCGCACCGCCACGTCGCTGCCTGAGGCTCTGGCAGGAACCGACCTCGTGTTTGCGGCGATCCGGCCCGGCGGCACGGCCGGGCGCATCGCCGACGAAAAGGTGGCACAGGACCTTGGCCTGCTGGGCCAGGAAACCACCGGCGCCGGCGGCATCTCGTACGCCTTGCGCACCATCCCCGAGATGCTGCACCTGGCGCGGCAGATGCAGGAACACTGTCCGGACGCCTGGCTGATCAACTTCACCAACCCGGCGGGCATGGTCACCGAGGCGCTGGTGCCGGTCCTGGGCCGGAAAGTCATCGGGATCTGCGATTCGGCGGGCGGGCTGGTGCACCGGGCCGCGCGGGCCGCCGGTGTTCCCCTGGCCGACGGACGGCTCGACGGCGTGGGCTACTACGGGCTCAACCACCTGGGCTGGCTGTACCGGCTGGAGTCCGGCGGGCGGGATGTGCTCCCGGAACTTCTCGCTGACGCCCAGGCGCTGCAGACGTTCGAGGAGGGGCGGCTTTTCCGTCAGCCGTTCCTGGCCGGGCTGGGTGCTTTGCCCAACGAATACCTCTACTACTACTACCAGCGGGACAGTGCCGCCGCTGCCATGCGGGCCATGCCCGCCACCCGCGGCGAATCCATCCACCACCAGCAGGCCGAGCTGTATCCGAGGCTCGCCGCAGCAGGCGGTGAAGCCTTCAAACTCTGGGACGCCGCGCGCCGCTCGCGCGAGGAGGGGTACCTCGCTGAAGCCCGGACCCACGGCGAGCAGCGCGACGAGGCGGACCTCGCCGGTGGCGGCTACGAGCGCGTGGCGCTGGCTGTGATGCGCGCCTTGGCCGGCGCCGGCGATGCGCAGCTGATCCTGAATACGCCCAACACGCTGGCTGTGGCCCCAGGCACCCCGGCCCAAAGCACCCCGGGCGGACCGGCCATTCCGGGTCTGCCGGCGGACGCCGTCGTCGAAGTCCCCTGTGTTGTAACGCCCGACGGCGCCGTGCCGCTTCGCCAGTCAGCGCCGGCACCGGAACAGCTGGCGTTGCTGCGCCGGGTCAAGG
>NZ_QAIQ01000221.1 GCF_003061105.1 Arthrobacter sp. HMWF013 | reverse complement strand
CTCCTGCACCTGGGAACAGCGGACACCTGCCCAGTGGACCCGGCGGCGCCGTCAGCCGCGCAGGAGCCCGTCACCCTCCTGGTCGAGAGCCGGCTCGCCCCGCCCCGCATGCTCGTGTTCGGCGCCAACGACTTCGGCGCGGCCCTGATCCCCGCCGGCAAGCTGCTGGGCTACCGCGTGACCCTGGTGGATGCCCGCCCCGCGTTCGCAGCCCAGGCCCGGTTCGGCTGCGCCGACGACGTCGTGACGGACTGGCCGCACCGGTACCTCACGGCGGAAGCGGCGGCAGGCCGGCTCGACCGGCGTACCGTGGCCTGCGTCCTGAGCCACGATCCCAAGTTCGACATCCCGCTGCTGGAGACCGCCCTGGCCCTGGACCTTGCCTACGTGGGTGCCATGGGGTCCCGCCGCAGCCACCTCCAGCGCATTGATGACCTCCTCAGCGCCGGGGTGCCGCCGGAGCGAATCGCGCAGCTGCACTCGCCGATCGGGCTGGACCTCGGCGCCATCACCCCTGCCGAGGTCGCCGTCTCAGTCACCGCGGAGCTCATCGCATCCCGCAGCGGAAGGCCGGCGTGCACACCGCTCCGCGACACCTCCGGCCCCATTCACCAGTCCGCGGCGCCCCCGGCGCCTGGTATCGCGGGCACTGCCGCCGAAGGCACCCCCACCAGCGGCAGGAAGGAGATCGTATGGACATGAACAGCATCGAGGCGGTGGTCCGCACCACTGATCCCGCAGACTGGCGCGACGGCGACGGCGACGCCTGGCTGGCCGGCGGCACCGTCCTGTTCTCCTACGGCAGCTACGCCTTCGGGCCCGAACCGCTCAAGCGCCTCCTGGACCTCGGTTCGGCCGGCTGGACACCCGTCGCCGTCACGGGGGAAGGCATCGAGCTTGCGGCCACCTGCACGGTGGCGGAGCTGTATGCCCTGCCGGAGTCACAGGAGGTGGCCGGGCGGGGCTGGCCCGCCCTGGCCCTCTTCCGGCCGTGCTGCGACTCGTTCGTGGCTTCGTTCAAGGTCTGGAACATGTCCACCGTCGGCGGGAATATCTGCACCGCACTGCCCGCAGGGCCCATGACCTCCCTCTGCGCCGCGCTCGACGGTGTGGCGACAGTCCACGGCCCTGGCGGCACCAGCCGCACCCTCCCGGTGGCCAGCCTCGTCACCGGGGACGGAACAACCGCGCTGGCACCCGGCGAGCTGCTGCGCAGCGTCCACCTCCCGGCGTCGGCCCTCGCCTCCCGGGTGGCGTTCCGCCGGCTGTCGCTGAGCAATCTGGGACGCTCCGGCGTGCTGCTGATCGGACGGCTCGACGGCGGGACGGCCCTGGTGCTGACCGTCACCGCCGCCACAAAACGGCCCGTGCAACTGCGCTTCAGGCACCTGCCGGAACCTGCCGAGCTCGCGGCGGCGCTGGACGACGCGGTCTCCGACGAGCTGTACCACGACGACGTCCACGGGCTGCCCGCCTGGCGGAAGGACATGACGTACCGCCTCGCTGAGGAGATCCGGGCCGAGCTCGCTGCGCCCGAGGGTGCGCCGGACGTGCACATATCCGGCGATTTCTGGCCACCACGCATTCCCCGCAGCCGGCAGGAAGGGGCCTGAGCATGGCTATCGAGATCAACGGCATTCCCGCAGAAACCGGGCCGCGCCCCGGGCAGTGCCTGCGGACGTACCTCCGGGAGCAGGGCAACCTGGGGGTTAAAAAGGGCTGCGACGGGGGCGACTGCGGTGCCTGCACCGTGCACGTTGACGGCACCCCGGTCCACAGCTGCATCTACCCGGCCGTCCGGGCCGAGGGGCACGCCGTCACCACCATTGAAGGACTGGCCGGAACGGTGGGCGCCGCTGGCGGGGGGCTGCATCCGGTCCAGCAGCAGTTCCTGGAAAGGCAGGGCTTCCAGTGCGGTTTTTGCACTGCTGGCATGCTGATGACCGCGGCGACGTTCACGGAGGAACAGAAGGAGGACCTGCCCCGCAACCTCAAGGGCAACCTCTGCCGCTGCACCGGTTACCGAGCCGTCGAGGACGCCGTCTGCGGGCACGCCGGGCA
>NZ_QAIQ01000016.1 GCF_003061105.1 Arthrobacter sp. HMWF013 | reverse complement strand
GCGAAGCACGGGCCAAGGCCGAGGCCATGCTGGAACGCGTGGGCCTGCCACGCGAGGCGGTGGACCGCTATCCCAGCCAGTTCTCCGGCGGTCAGCGCCAGCGCATCGCCGTGGCCCGGGCCCTGATCTGCGAACCCCGGCTGGTGGTCTGCGACGAAGCAGTCAGCGCCCTGGACCTCTCCACCCAGGCCCAGGTGCTCAACCTCCTCGCCGATCTCCGGGACGAACGCGGATTGAGCTACCTGTTCATCGCACACGACATCTCCGTGGTGCAGTTCCTGGCCCAGCGGGTGGTGGTCCTCTACCGCGGGCAGGTTATGGAAAGCGGACCTGTAGCCGCTGTGACCGAGTCGCCCAAGCACCCCTTCACCCAGGCCCTCGTTGCCGCCTCGCCGGTGCCCCGCCCTGCCGAACAGGCCGAGCGGCGGAACCTCCGGGAGTCGATGGGCGTGCGGACAGCTTCCTCTGTTTCCGCGACCCCGGGCGGCTGCCCGTTCCGGCAACGATGCCCGCTGGCCACCGATCTCTGCGCCGCCGAACGCCCGGCATTGCGCACGGTGGGCCAGTCCGACGTCGCCTGCCACTACGCCTGAACGGAATCCCTTGGACCAGCCCACCCGCCTGAGAACTGACCACGTGAGCGAGGCCCTCGGCATCACCCACACCGCTCCGCGGTTCAGTTGGACGCCGCCGCAGGACACCACCCGGCAAACGGCTTACCAGCTGACCGCCAGCAACGGCTGGGACACCGGCCGGGTGGAGTCGGCTGCCCACAGCCACGCCCCGTACGCCGGACCGAACCTTGGGTCGCGGGACCGGTTTGAGTGGACGGTTCGGACATGGAACGTTGATGCCCACGGCGTCGAGCAGGCGTCCGCATGGTCCGAGACGATGATGGTGGAGATCGGGCTGCTCCACCCAGCCGACTGGTCCGCCGAGTGGATCGGCCCGGATGAGCCGGTTATCCCCGCACCGGCCGAGCGCCCCGGCTATGCCCTGTACCGCGACTTCACCCTTGAGGCCGCCCCGGAGTCTGCACGGGCATACGCCACAGCCCACGGGATTTATGAGCTGTTCATCAACGGCCGGCGCGTGGGGGGCCAGGAGCTCACCCCTGGTTCCACGAGCTACCACAGCACACTGCAGGTGCAGGCTTTCGATATCACCGCATTGCTCCGCGCCGGCACCAACACGGTCCGGGCAGTCCTCACCGATGGCTGGTACCGCGGCACGTTCGGGTTCACGCGCGACGTCGATATGTACGGGACACAGACTGCGCTCCTGGTGCAGGTGGAACTTGAGTCCGGGGGAGCCCGGAGCGTCATCGGCACCGACGAATCGTGGCTGGTGTCTCCCACGGAGATTGCCGCCGCGGATCTGATGGCCGGCCAGCAGGTGGACTTCCGCCTGCTGCGTGACTCGGGCGTCCCCAGCCACGCCGTTCTGCGGGAAGGCAGCTTCGATACCCTCACCGGCCCTGTGGCTCCGCCCACCCGGATCGTGGAGGAACTGGTCCCCGTCAGCATCACGCGGCTGCCCAACGGCAACCAGGTGGTGGACCTGGGCCAGAACATCAACGGCTGGATCCGTCTGTCCAGGCTTGGCACCCCGGGCCACAAGGTGACACTTGTGTACGGCGAGGCGCTGGGCCCCGATGGCGACGTCAGCCAGGACCACCTCCGCCCCATCGACTTCAGGAACCCCGGGCAGTTCCTCGCGGCGGGGCAGGTGGATTCGGTCATCGCCTCCGGCGCCGCCGGTGAAGTGTTCGAACCCCGCCACACGGTCCACGGATTCCAGTACGTCTCCGTCCAGGGACTGGAGGAGGACGTCCTGCCCACAGACCTCCTAGGCTGCATGGTCCAGACCGACCTGGAGCGCCTGGGCACTTTCAGCTGCAGCGATCGCAGACTGAACACACTGCACGAGATCGTGGAGTGGAGCTTCCGCGACAACGCCTGCGAGGTCCCCACCGACTGTCCCCAGCGCGAAAAAGCCGGCTGGACCGGCGACTGGCAGCTGTTCGTGCCTACCGCGGCCTACCTCTTCGACGTGAGCGGATTCTCGCGGAAATGGCTCAACGACGTCCGGGCCGACCAGTGGGAAAACGGAGTCGTCTCCAACATCTCACCCTCACCCGGGGCCGACGTCATCAGCGCAGACTTCATGGCCTTCACCAACGGGTCCTCCGGCTGGGGCGATGCCATCGTCATGGTGCCCTGGGAGATCTACCGTGCCACCGGAGACACCGGCATCCTGGCCGAGAACTGGGAAGCGATGAACCGGTGGCTTGGCTTCATCCGCCGCACCGCCGAGGGGAACCGGCACCCAGCCAGGGCTTCGGTAAGCGCCATGCCTGCCCCGCACGAACAGTACCTCTGGGACACCGGCTTCCACTTCGGGGAATGGATGGAACCCGGCGGGCCCGCGCCGGACCTTTTCGCTTCCAAATCCGCGGACAACGGCATCGTGGCCACGGCCTACTACCGGCACTCCGCCGCGATCATGGCCAAGGTGGCCGCCGTCCTGGGCAAAGATGCGGCGGCCCTCAAGCTGGCGGAGCTCTCCGAAAACGTCCGCCGCGCCTGGCAACAGGAATACCTGCTGCCGGATGGAACGGTCGACGGCGGCACGCAGGCCAACTGCGTCCGTGCCCTGGCCTTTGACCTTGTTCCGGACGCCAAGCGGGCCGCCGTCGCAGACCAGCTCGCGGGCCTGGTCAGGAATGCGGGCATCCATTTGGGGACCGGCTTCCTCTCGACGCCATACCTGCTCCCTGTCCTCGCCGACAACGGCTATCTGGACCTCGCCTACGAATTGCTGATGCAGGACTCCGAGCCCTCGTGGCTGGTGATGGTGGACCGCGGTGCCACCACCATGTGGGAAGCCTGGGACGGCATCGCGTCAGACGGCTCGGCCCGGCAGTCGCTGAACCATTACAGCAAGGGTGCCGTGGTTTCCTTCCTGCACCGCTACACCGCGGGAGTGCGTCAGGCCCCCGGCAGCGCAGGCTGGGAGGACATCATCATCGAACCCTGTCCGGGTGCCGGGCTGACGTCCGCCAGCACCTCGCACCAGGGGCCGCAGGGCCTCATCCACGCCGGGTGGACTAACGCCGACGGCGTGCTGACGCTCACCGTCACCGTGCCGCCCGGAACCACCGCCGAGGTCAGGCTGCCCGGTGAGCCGGCCGCCGCCGTCGGGCCTGGCACCCATACCTTCCGCGCAGCCGCCCCGGCAATCGGGGCAACAACATCCGCCGACCTTGCAAGGAGCGCACTATGACACCGGAGACCACTGCCACCACGGACAGCCCGCGGCGGATGCCCGCGCCGCCGCCATTTCCGGCCTTCGGACGGCTGGGCGATCCGGCGGAAGTTTCCCCGCACTCGGTGTTGCACCGCGAAGTCAGCTACGCGATCGCCGTCGGCTTCCGCCGGCTGTCCATGGACATCTGGCTGCCGCGGCAGGCCACCGCCCCGGTGCCGCTGGTGGTATGGATCCACGGCGGAGCCTTCCAGCTGGGCGACCGCCGCGAACTGCCGCCCACCTTCGCCCCGGATTCGGTGTTCAGGCTTCTGAACGAGGCTGGCATCGCGTGCGCCACAGTGGACTACCGGCACGCGCTCGAGGCGCCTTTCCCCGCCCAGCTGCACGACATCAAAGCCGCCGTCCGCTACCTGCGCGCCCATGCAGATGCCCTGGGCATTGACCCGGGACGGATCGGCGCCTGGGGCGAATCCGCCGGCGGGCACCTTGCTGCCCTGCTCGGCCTTACGGGTGACCGGGCGGACCTCGAGGGCGGGCTCGGTGTACAGGGGGAGTCCAGCGCCGTCACCGCCGTCGTCGATTTCTACGGTGTCTCCTCCCTTCCGGATATGCCGCCCATGGATACGCCCCCCGGCCTCATGTCCGGCCCTCTGATGGCCGCCGTCCCGCCGGGCATGTCCACGGAACCGGGGCCCATGCTGGTGGGCGGCACCGCCGATCCGGCTCTTTTGGCGGCCGCCAGCCCGCTGGGCTACGTCACTGCCGCGGCACCCCCGTTCCTGCTGATCCACGGCGACAGCGACGGCCTGGTCCCGCTGTCCCAGAGCGAGCTGCTGTCCGGCGCCCTGACCTCCGCAGGCGTGCGCAATGAACTGATTGCCATCGAAGGCGGCGACCACTGCTTCTTCTTCGCAGAGGACCAGCTGGACGGAATCCTCCGCACCGCCATCGACTACTTCACCCGCGAACTCAACCCCACTTCTGGAGCCACCCGATGACCACCACTCCCTCCGCCCTCCGCTTCGAACACCACGAGGAGCCCTTCGGCATCGGCGAGGACCGGCCGCGGCTTTCCTGGCAGGTCACCACTGAGACCGCCGCCTGGGTCCAGTCCGCTTACGAGCTCGAACTTGGCGCTGACGAAGGCCAGCTGGTCAGCTACGGCCGGACCGAATCCGCCGAACAGCTCCTGCAGGAGTGGCCGGCGCCGCCGCTGCACAGCCGGCAGCGCGTGGCTGCCCGCGTGCGGGTCTGGGGAACGGACGACGACGGGCCCTCCGTGTGGAGTCCCATTGCGTACGTCGAAGCCGGACTCCTGACTCCGGAAGACTGGCAGGCCACCATGATCCGGCCGGCCTGGGACGAGGCCAGTGAATCGATCGAACCGGCCGCACGCCTGAGCCGGCCGTTCGACGTGACCGGCCCCGTGGCGTCGGCCCGCCTGTATGCCAGCGCCCATGGCGTCTATGTCGCCTCAATCAACGGACGGCGTGTGGGCCGCGACATCCTGGCGCCGGGGTGGACCAGCTACCACCACCGCCTGCGGTACCAGACCTACGACGTCACCGACTACCTGCAGCCGGGCACAAATGTCATCGGGCTGGAAGTCGCTGACGGCTGGTGGCGCGGCTACCTGGGCTTCCAGGGCAAGCGCAATACCTACCACGACCGCACCGCTGTGCTGGCGCAGCTCGAGATGACCGACGACGGCGGCACCGTCACCGTCCTGGGAACGGACAGCGACTGGTTGGCTGGCCGCAGCCCGATCGTGGCCGCAGACCTCTACGTCGGCGAAACCTACGATGCCCGGCTTCAGGACGGCGGCTGGGCCGGTTCTGACCGGCAGCTTTCCTCCGCCGCAAAGAATGACGAACTGCATCCTGTAGAAATCGAGGCCTTCGACGCCGCGGTGCTCGTGGCGCCGGACGGCCCGCCCGTCCGCGCCACAGAGGAACAGGCTGTTGCCAAGGTGCTGGCCTCGCCGTCCGGGAAGACCATCCTGGACTTCGGGCAGAACCTGGTGGGCAGGGTGCGGATCACCGTCAGCGGACCCGCCGGCACGGAGGTCACGCTGCGGCACGCCGAAGTCCTGGAGCACGGCGAACTGGGCGTCCGGCCACTCCGCGAAGCCAAGCAGACGGACATCTACATCCTCAGCGGCGCCGCCGGCGGCGAGGCGTGGGAGCCCGAGTTCACCATCCACGGCTTCCGGTACGTGGAGGTGAGCGGCTGGCCCGGCGACCTGGACCCGGACGCCTTCACCGCCGTCGTGATCCATTCGGATGTGGTGCGCACCGGAACGTTCGAATGCTCCGATCCGATGCTGAACCAACTGCACTCCAACGTGGTGTGGGGCATGCGCGGAAACTTCGTGGACGTGCCCACGGACTGCCCGCAGCGCAACGAACGCCTCGGCTGGACCGGGGACTTCCAGATCTTCGCGGCCACAGCGTCTTTCCTGTACCGGATTCCCGGCTTCACCACGTCCTGGCTCAAGGACATGGCGGCGGAACAGGGAACCGACGGTCCGCCGCCCCTGGTGGTCCCGGAAGTGGTGGCCGAAAAGCCGCCGTTCCCGGACCGCCCGGTCATGGCCGCATGGGGAGACGCCGCCGTCCTGGTCCCCTGGGTGATGTACCAGCGCACCGGTGACCAGGAATTCCTGCGCCGCCAGCTTCCCGGAATGAAGGCGTGGCTGGAGGCTGCAGCCCGGGCTGCCGGGCCGGAGCTCCGCTTTGAACACGGCTTCCAGTTCGGTGACTGGCTGGACCCCGCCGCGGCGCCGGATAAGCCGGGCGACGCCCGCACTCCGTGGCAGCTCGTGGCGCAGGCCTACCTCGCCTACTCGTCGCGGGTAGCCGCAGAGTCCGCGGAGCTGCTGGGGGAGGATTCCGCCGGCCTGCGCAGGCTCTCGCAGCGGGCTTCCGCGGTGTTCCGTGAGCACTACGTCTCCGACGGCGGCCGGCTGATCCCGCCCACCCAGACGGCCTACGCCGTGGCGCTGACCTTCGGGTTGCTCGAGCACGCGGAGCAAGCAGTGGCCGCTGCAGGGTTGGCCGCAGCGGTGGAGGACGACGGCTACCGCATCGCCACCGGCTTCGTGGGAACCCCGCTCATCTGCGACGCTTTGACCGACCACGGCTACACGAACGCGGCCTACCGGCTGCTGCTCCAGACCGAATGCCCCTCCTGGCTCTATCCGGTGACAATGGGCGCCACCACCATCTGGGAACGCTGGGACTCCATGCTCCCGGACGGCAGCATCAACGAGGGCGAAATGACGTCCTTCAACCACTACGCCCTGGGTGCCGTGGCCGACTGGATGCACCGCAGCCTTGCCGGGCTCGCCCCTGCTGAACCGGGCTACCGGAAATTGCTGGTCAGGCCCCGGCCAGGCGGCGGCCTGGACTGGGCCGAAGCC
>NZ_QAIQ01000220.1 GCF_003061105.1 Arthrobacter sp. HMWF013 | reverse complement strand
CACCTGGTCCGGGCTCTGCGGCTCTGTGTGGACGGCCGATCCAGGGGCGGCCAACCGGGTGGGCGGGAAGCTCGTCTGCGGTTACGTCTGGGTCAATGACCACGGGGCCACGCGCCTGGACCTGCGTGCTCCGTTCGGCGGCATGAAGCAGTCCGGCATGGGCAGGGAACAAGGGATCGAAGGAGTCCGCGCGTTCCAGGACACCCGCTCGATCGCCCATCTGGATCCTGACGCCCTCGCCGCAGGCTGAGGCGGGTCCCCCACTTTACCTATGTACATTCCCTATCTGCATAGGTAAAGTGGTGTGTGGGCGCAACGGGGCGCCTCGCCGAAAGGACCTGCGATCGTGACTAAAATTTCGCACGCGACCAACCGTGCAGCATCCCTGAACCTCATGAAGGATTTCTCGCTGGAAATGACGGGGAAAGACATCCCGGCGCTCATCGAGGCCAGGCCCCTGATCCCGCTGGGCACCCGCATCAACGTGACCTTCCTTGGCAACGAGGACCTGGAAATGCGGGTGGCCGCGGCCAAGGCAGTGCGCGAACTCGGCTTCGTGCCCGTCCCGCACCTCTCGGCCCGCCGCCTGAAGTCCCGGCAGCAACTTGAGGAGTTCCTCGGACGCCTGCAGGAGGTCGACGCCGCCGGGCACCTCTTCGTCATCGGTGGCGATCCTGCCCAGCCCGAAGGGCCGTACAGCGACTCGCTGGCCGTCATCAACAGCGGAGTGCTGCAGCAGTTCGGGGTCCGCGAAGTGGGGATGTCCGGCTACCCCGAAGGCCACCCAAGCATCCCCAGCGAAACCCTGTGGCGTGCGCTGGAAGAGAAGTCAGCGGTGCTCCAGGAGCAGGGCCTGGACACCCTGATCGTGACCCAGTTCGCGTTTGACACTGATCCCGTTGCCGGCTGGATCGACGCCGTCCGGGCCCGCGGCATCAACGCTCCCATCCGCGTCGGTACGCCGGGCCCGGCAGGAGTCAAGCGGCTCCTGGGCTTTGCGCGCCGCTTCGGCATCGGCGCCAATGCCATGATCGTGAAGAAGTATGGCTTCTCCCTCACCAACCTGATGGGGGTTGCCGGCCCGGACAACTTCGTCAACGACCTGGCCGCAGTGCTCGCCGAACACTCCGCGGGCGGCGGCCCCGGCCTGGCCGGGCCGGTCGGACTGCATTTCTACACCTTCGGCGGCCTGGCGGAGACCGCCACGTGGGTCCGCCGGTTCAACTCCGGGCAGGAGTGAGGCAAGCAGCCATGGCTGTGCACACCGAGGCCAAGCGGGACCAGGCATGCCTGATTGTCCACGGTCCGGACAAGCCGGGGATCGTCGCCGCGGTGGCGGCCCTGGTCACCCGCAATAAAGGGAACATCGTCTCGCTCGACCAGTACTCGTCCGATCCCACCGGGGGTGACTTCTTCCAGCGGGTGGTGTTCAGCCGGCCCGATCTGGCAGTAGCGATGCCCGCGCTCGAGGACGACCTTGGGCAGACCCTCTCCCCGCTGGGCCTGGACTGGACCCTGACGGACCAGTCCGTTCCCAAGCGCATGGCCATCCTGGTCTCCACGTCCGATCACTGCCTGCTTGAACTGCTCTGGCGGCACCGCCGCGGTGAGCTGCCGGTGACCATCCCCATGGTGATCTCGAACCACACCAACACTGCCGAGGACGTCCGTTCCTTCGGCGTCCCGTTCTTCCACGTGCCCTCACTGGATGCGGACAAGTCACATGCGGAGGCCGAGATCCTGAAGCTGCTGGCGGGCAATGTGGATTTTGTGGTGCTAGCCCGCTACATGCAGATCCTGTCCCCGGAGTTCCTCGACCGGGCCGGGGTTCCGCTCATCAATATCCACCACTCCTTCCTGCCCGCGTTCATCGGCGCGGCCCCTTACCGGAAGGCGAAGGCGCGCGGCGTGAAACTGATCGGCGCAACGTCGCACTACGTGACCAAGGACCTCGACGAGGGCCCGATCATCGAACAGGATGTGGCCCGGGTGACGCATGCCCACACCGCCACCGACCTGCAGGCCCGTGGCGCGTACGTGGAGCGGGCCGTCCTCTCGCGCGCCGTGCAGTGGCACGCCGAGGACCGCGTCATCCGGCACGGGAACCAGACCATCGTTTTCTGATCCGTCCCACTTGGATCAAGCAACCACAACAGAGCACATCGACACAGACAAGAGGTTCATCGTGGCACCCAGGAATCTGCAGGAAGTACTCGATTCGTCCCGCGGCGCAGTTGACCTGCTCCGCAACTCGCTGATCGGTTCCTACATCTACCCGGTGGTTCCGGCCGACTTCCAGAACTGGATCAAGGAGCAGACGGCGTGGCGCCAAACCGCAGTGCTGTACGACCAGTCCCACCACATGGACAACCTGTTCATGCGGGGTTCGGACGCCATCAAGCTCATCTCGTCCACGGCCATCAATTCCACGGCCGTGTTCCCCGTGAACAAGGCCAAGCAGTATGTGCCCACCACGGAGTCCGGCCACGTGATCGGCGACGGCATCCTGTTCCGCGAGGGCGAGGACGAGTACACCTATGTGGGGCGCGCCCCGGCAGCGAACTGGCTGCTGTACCACGGCGAAACCGGCGGCTACAGGAATCTGGACATCACGGTGGACCGCCGTTCCCCGTCCAGGCCCTACGGCGGG
>NZ_QAIQ01000219.1 GCF_003061105.1 Arthrobacter sp. HMWF013 | reverse complement strand
GACGGAACCTTGGCCAGGTCAGGGGCGGGCCCATAGAACGCAGCGGTGGCTTTAAGGCCGGGCAACTCGGTTGCCGCCTGCCAGGTGATGCCGCCGCCGAAGCAGTAGCCGTTCATGGCAATCCGGTCCGGGTCCACGAATTCCTGCCCTTGGAGGTACTCAAAGGCCGCCCCGAAGTCGGCAACGTGTCGTGGGGCTCCGGCACTGGTGAGGGCTCCGGAGACTGCGTCGGAGTCGAGGCTGGCAGTGCCGCCTTCCCTGCTCAGCAGGTCGAGGGCCAACGCCGCATAGCCAGCGTTGGCGAAGCGCCGCGCAACATCCTGGATATGCGGCGTGAGCCCGCGGTTCTCATGGCAGATCATCACCGCGGGACCGGACTGTCCGGATTCCGGCCGGGCAAGGTAGCCGCTGATGTCGGTGCCTCCGGACGCGAAGGTGACGGTCGCCGTCGTGAGCCCCGCAGCACCCTCCGGTAAGGAGAGGGGGCTTTTCGCCCCAGGAACCGCACTTCCGGTGGCGGCGCTGCCCGCCGCGGAGGACGACGGGCGGTCTGAGCTCGGCATCGGGTCGCTGCCGGAGGGAACTTCCTCCGGGGTGCAGCCCACAAGCAGCATGGCTGCAGATGCTGCGGCCATGCTTCCCATGATGAACGCGACCCTGCGGGTGAATGTGCGGTGGGACATCTCCCCGGCGCGGTAATCGTCGAAGAATTCCTCGATCAGATACCGTTCAAACTTTCCAAGCTCGATCACCACAGGCCTCCTCGACTGAGGCGCTTATCTTCCTCCTCCGGCGGCGGTCCTGCAAGGGTGGGTCCGCTTCTGCTGCGCCTAGAACTGTTCCGCCGGGATGGTGAAGCCGAGGTCAAGGAGTCCGCGGCCGGCCTGTTCCAGGATCGGATCCATGGTCAGCGAGGCATGGTTCAGCAGGACGTTGACATCACGCTGGATGCGCTGCAGGGGGTGCGACAGCCGGTGGACGCTACCGCCAGACCCCGTAAGGATGAGCCGGACGGCCTCGGCTGACGCCGCGCCGCTCAGACCGAGGGAGAGCCGGTAGCGGGCCCGTTCCCCATCGGTGAAGGTGACGGGTCGGCGCCCGTAGGAGCCGGAGACCACACGGACGGCTTCGTCCCAGTGCAACCGAGCGGTGGCGACCTGGCCGTATGCCTGCGCAAAGCGGGCCTGGGCGAGAGGGGAATCTGCCTGGCGCGCCTGAACTGTCTGTTTGACTTTGCGGACCATCATCAGCTCGCGGAACACCTCGATGGCGTGCTCGGCAGCGCCCAGGGCGGCCGCGGGGGCCACCATGTTCAGGAACGTGGCCATCGGGATGTGGATGTTCGGGTCCGGGTGGATGCCGCTGCCGGGGTTGTCCGCTGAGGCCAGGAGGTCCCAGGCCAGTGCCCGGTGCGCGGGGACAAAAAGTCCTTCCGCCCTGAGGTCATTGCTTCCAGTCCCCCGCAGGCCGGCGGTGTGCCACACGTCCAGCAGCTCAAGGTCAGCCACCGGGACCAGGAACTGCATCCGGGTATCGCCATGCTGGGCAGCCAGGAGAGCCCATTCGGAGTGCATCACGCCGGAGGCAAAGCTCCAGCGGCCCGAGACCGTATAGCCGCCGGGAACTTCCGTGGCTTGGCCCGGAGGCGCTCCCGTGGCGGCCGCCAAGGGAGCCGGCCCGTTGGCGAAGACTTCGTCCTGGGCCTGTTGGGGCCAACGTGCCAGCATCCACACGTGCTCCACCAGGTGCCCCACGCTCCATGCGGTGGAGACACAACCCTGCGCCAGCCGGCGTACCACCTGGACGTAGGTTTCCAGGCCCATGCCGAATCCACCAACAGCCTTCGGCGCGAGCATCTGGAAGACACCCGCTTCCTTCAGTTCCGTCATGGTGGCCTCCGGCACCTGCCGGATATGCTCGGTCTCTTCGGCGCGCTCCCTCAGCCGCGGAACGAGGGCATCCACCCGGGCCAACAGCTCATCATGGGTGGGGACCTGGGCGCTTGCGGCTGCAGAACTGGGAACGTTGCCGGGCAAGTCAGCCGGAAGCTCGATGGTGTGGGCTGTGTGGTTCCTTTTTGCGGCAAGGTAGCGGTGGTTGGCCGCAGAAAGGTGGACCCCGGTGGGAACCTGTTCCATGACATCGATGCCGAGGGCTGCCAGCTGGCCCACCTTGTCCGGGTTGTTGGTGAGGAGGCTGATGCGTCCCGCGCCGAGCGCGCCGAGCATCTGGGCTGCAGCGCTGTAATCGCGTTCATCCTCGCCGCGGCCCAGCGCGACGTTCGCCTCGTACGTGTCCAGGCCCCTGTCCTGCAAGGCGTAAGCGTCGAGCTTGGAATACAGTCCGATGCCGCGCCCTTCCTGGCGGAGGTACAGCAGGAAGCCCCCGACGGCGGAAATCTCCCCGACTGCCTCGCGCAGCTGCGGCCCGCAGTCGCAGCGCTCGCTGCCGAAGACATCACCGGTGAGGCATTCGCTGTGGAGCCTGACCAGCGGCGGCTTGCCTGCCGGCCCCTGGTTGAGGAGGGTCTGTTCCCATTCGCCGAGCGCGAGCAGCAGGTGCTCCTGGCCATCGGCCAGCCCGTGGAACGTCATCACCTCTGCCGTGGCCGTGTAGCCATCGGGGAAACGCAGCGGGACTGTGACCTGGCTGCGCACTGTGGCCGGTTGTTCGTAGGGACGCACCATGGTCTCGGACAAAACGGTCATCAAGGCTCCTCGGGAAGCACGATACGAAGGTGGGAGGCTAAACGTTCGCAGGAACGGCGCCAACGTCAACCGTGTTAGTTGAATATTAAAGTAAACCGTACAGGTCATTAGTTCATGATGCAAGCGATTCTGCCGTCTAGAAACTTCATACTTGAAGTAAATGACTTACAATGAACCTATGGAGCACGCCGATGAGCCACGCTGGCTGAGCAACGATGAACGCGATGTCTGGCTGACGCTTGTGGGCGTCATGATGAAGCTCCCCGCCGCGCTGGACACCCAACTGCAGCGTGATGCGGGGCTGAGCCACTTCGAATACATGGTTCTGGCCGGACTGTCCGAAGCGCCGTCCCGCACGCGCAGGATGAGCGACCTCGCCGGTTTCACCGAGTCCGGCCTACCCCGCCTGTCCCAGGTAGTGGGCCGCCTGGAAAAGCGTGGCTGGGTCAGCCGCTCCACCGATCCTTCCGACGGTCGGATTACGCTCGCCACCCTTACTGACAAAGGCTGGCAGAAGATCATCCAGACAGCTCCGGGGCATGTGGAAGCCGTCCGCAACCTCGTGTTCGATCCCCTGACCAAGGCGCAGTCCCGCCAGCTGGGAAGCATCGGCAAGCGGCTCATGACCGCCATCGACCCCGCGGACCGGTGCCTGCGGAGCGGGGCACCGGAGTCAACGGGCACAGCGTGAACGGCGCAGGGCCCCGACGGATGGTGAGAGCGGCTGCCCCGGCATATCCCTCGGTGTTGGCGCGATGTCCTACGCCGGCCCGTTCAACGCCATGGTGATTGCCGACGGCGACGGCTACCCCGACCTCAACGAGTTCACCAGCGCTGCCCGGACAGAGCTGCGGTCACTCCTGGCCGCATCGGCCTAAGCTGGTCCCGTGACTCCGACGCCCTCCCCAAGCCCCCTTGACGTCATCATCCATTCAGGGCCGGCCGACTGGTGGGTGATCCTGGCCGGACTCGGGCCCCTCG
>NZ_QAIQ01000218.1 GCF_003061105.1 Arthrobacter sp. HMWF013 | reverse complement strand
CTTCATGGCCAGCTGCATGCCGGCGCCCAGCTCGTTGTGCGTGGCCACGGCCTTGAGCCGTTCCAGCGCCACCTCGCCCAGCGGCTTTTCCGAGGGGTACAGGAAGTAGGCGTAGGCCCGTTCGCGGCCACGGCCCACGCGGCCGCGGAGCTGGTGCAGCTGGGACAGTCCGTATTTGTCGGCCCCGTCCACAATCAGCGTGTTGGCGTTGGAGATGTCCAGGCCGGTCTCGATGATGGTGGTGCACACCAGGACATCGAACCGCTTCTCCCAGAAGTCGACGATGATCTGCTCCAGCCGGCTTTCGGACATCTGACCGTGGGCAACTTCCACCCGGGCTTCCGGAACCAGTTCGCGGATCTTTGCCGCAGTGCGTTCGATGGTGGACACCCGGTTGTGGACGAAGAACACCTGGCCTTCACGCATCAGTTCGCGGCGGATCGCCGCTGAGGTCTGCTTGTCCGTGTACGGACCCACATAGGTCAGGACCGGGTGCCGTTCTTCCGGTGGGGTGGCCAGTGTGGAGGTCTCGCGGATGCCGGTCAGGGACATCTCGAGCGTCCGCGGGATGGGCGTGGCGCTCATGGCCAGCACGTCGACGTTGGTGCGCATCTTCTTGAGGGCTTCCTTGTGCTCCACCCCGAAGCGCTGCTCCTCGTCCACGATCACCAGGCCGAGGTCCTTGAACGCGAAGTCCTTGGACAGCAGGCGGTGGGTGCCGATCACCACGTCAACGGAGCCGCTCTTGACGCCCTCCACCGTTTCCTTGGTTTCCTTGGTCCCCTGGAATCGGGAGAGCGCCTTGACCCGCAGCGGGAAGCCGGAGAAGCGCTCGGTGAAGGTCTCGTAATGCTGCTGGGCCAGCAGGGTGGTGGGCACCAGCACCGCCACCTGTTTCCCGTCCTGCACCGCCTTGAATGCGGCGCGCACGGCGATCTCGGTCTTGCCGTAGCCCACGTCACCGGATACCAGGCGGTCCATGGGGATCTCGCGCTCCATGTCGGCCTTGACCTCGTTGATGGTGGTCAGCTGGTCCGGCGTCTCCACATACGGGAACGCCTCCTCCAGCTCCCGCTGCCACGGCGTGTCCGGGGCGAAGGCGTGGCCCCGGGAGGCCATTCGCGCCGAGTACAACCGGATGAGTTCGCCGGCGATTTCCTTGACGGCCTTGCGTGCCTTGGATTTGGTGCTGGCCCAGTCCGAGCCGCCCATCTTGCTGAGCACCGGGGTGTCGCCGCCAACGTAGCGGGTCACCTGGTCAAGCTGGTCTGTGGGGACGAACAGCCGGTCCCCGGGGGCGCCGCGCTTGGACGGGGCGTATTCCAGCACCAGGTACTCGCGCACTCCGTCTCCGCCGCCGGCAACCTTGCGCTGGATGAGCTCCACGAAGCGGCCTATGCCGTGCTGCTCGTGGACCACGTGGTCCCCCGCCAGCAGCTGCAGCGGGTCCACGGCGTTCCGGCGCTTGGACGGCATCCGCCGCATGTCCTTGGTGGAACCCGCCGATGTCCGGCCCAGCAGGTCCGCTTCGGTCAGCAGCCCCAGTTTGAGGGATTCCAGGACAAAACCGCGTCCGACGGCGGCGGTGGTCACCTCGATGATGCCCGCCTGCGGTTCCTTGTCCAGGGTGTCCACCCTGGCGCAGGGGATATCGGCGTCGTGGAAGAGTTCGGCCAGGCGCTGCGCGGGCCCGGGGCCTTCGGTGGCCACCACGATCCGCCACTGGTCCCGGACGTGGGAGCCGATGAACTCCATCATCTCTGCCACATCGCCCTGGTAGCCGCGGGGTTCCTTGGCGTGAAGGTTCAGGACGTCGATCTCGGGGAGCAGTTCCTCGTCGGTGGCGAGGGAGGTGATGGACCACCACGAGACGTCGTGGCCCAGGGCCGCGGTGCGGGTCTCAGCGAGTGACCGGAAGCTGGCGGAGTGCAGGGCCTCCGACGCCTGTGATGTCAGGTCCAGCGGTGCGGTGCCGCCGTCGGACGCCGTGGACCAGGCCGCTTCCAGGAATTCCTCATTGGTGGCTGCGAGGTCGTGCGCGCGGGTGCGGACCTTTTCCGGTTCGATGACCACCGAGATGGACCCGGCGGGCAACTGGTCCACGAACGGAACCATGGCGTCCACCAGTACCGGGGCCAGCGATTCCATGCCCTCGACGGCGATGCCACCGGCGATCTTTTCCAGCATGTCCGCTGCGGCCGGGAGCTGCGTTTTCAAGTGGGCGGCGCGGGACATGACCGACGGCGTGATGAGAATTTCCCGGCAGGGCGGGGCATGCAGTTCGGTGGGGTGGTGCAGGCCAGGTGAGGACAGCGAGCGCTGGTCGGCGACGGCGAACCAGCGCATCTGGTCCACCTCATCGCCGAAGAACTCCACCCGGATGGGGTGATCCTCCGTGGGCGGGAAAACGTCGATGATGCCGCCGCGGACCGCGAACTCGCCACGGTGGGTGACCATATCCACGCGTGCGTAGGCGGCATCTGCCAGGCGGCGCACCACGTCGGTGAAGGGCACTTCCTGGCCCACTTTCAGTGTGACCGGAACCAGTTCACCCAGCCCCGCCACGATCGGCTGGACCACGGCGCGCACCGGAGCGATGACCACCCGCAGGTGTCCCGCCGTCGAGCTTTCCGGATGCGCGAGCCTGCGCAGGACAGAGAGCCGCCTGCCGACCGTGTCCGAACGCGGTGAAAGCCGCTCGTGCGGAAGGGTTTCCCAGCTGGGGAATTCAGCAACGGCGTCGGCGGGCAGGTACGCGCGCAGGGCTGCCGTCAGGTCTTCCGCCTCGCGGCCCGTAGCGGTGACGGCGAGCACCACCGGGGGCAGCCCGCCAC
>NZ_QAIQ01000217.1 GCF_003061105.1 Arthrobacter sp. HMWF013 | reverse complement strand
TTCTATGGGCCCGCCCCTGACCTGGCCAGGTTCCGTCAATCAAGGCAGCGGTGTTCGGCATCTATGCTGAACGCGACCAGCGGATCACCGGGGCCATGCCCGCCCTCCGCGATGCCCTGGCAGCAAACAACATCACGCACCAGATCACCGTGTATCCCGGTGTCGACCACGCTTTCCACAACGACACCGGCGAGCGCTACAACGAGGCCCAGGCCACCGCAGCCTGGAACGACACGCTGGCCTGGTTCAAGCAGCACGTCTGATAGTCGGCTCCACCTCAGCCGACGGGATGGCCATGGTCGCAGGTAGCCTGGCCCTCCCTGACCTCATGGCCCTGGATACACGTAACGGTCGGGGGCTGGGGAAGGTCATGGCCCAGGAAAAACAGGCTGCTTCTCCCGTGTTCAAATCCGGCGTCTTCGCGCTGCAGCCAGTGCCGGTGACTTCGCTTGGTTGAGGCGGGAGTTTCCTTCTCCGCTTCATGATGGTGCCCAAAGGGATTCTTGACCAAGGGAACCGCGACCTTCCCATTTTCCGTCACTGCGCCCATGCAGCGAATTTCCGGTACCAACATTTTAGGCGCCGGCCGCCTGCACGGGGCCGGCGGATTTTCACACTGGAGGCAATGGACGCACGCCCCGCGGGTAGTCTTGAAAGATGAGAGCCGCAGCCACAACCACGCTCACCTTCGAGGGCCGCTTCGCCCGTGATTTCGAAGAGCTGGCCGTTCCCTGGCGGGCCGAGGAGGCCCCGGACCCGCAACTCCTGGTCCTGAACGAGCGGTTGGCTGTAGAGCTGGGCCTGAGCCCGGCTGGGCTGCGGACCCCCGAAGGGATACGCCAGCTGATCGGCAACCTGGTCCCGGAAGGTGCCACGCCGGTTGCGCAGGCGTATGCCGGGCACCAGTTCGGCGGTTATTCGCCGATTCTCGGCGACGGGCGGGCGCTGCTCCTCGGGGAAGTCACGGACGTCCACGGGCGCCTCCGCGACGTCCATCTCAAAGGCTCCGGCCGCACACCGTTCGCCCGCGCCGGAGACGGCCTGGCCGTCGTCGGTCCGATGCTGCGCGAATACCTCGTCAGCGAGTCCATGCACGCGATGGGCATCCCCACGACGCGGTCACTCGCCGTCGTCGGGACAGGGCGGCCGGTCCGCCGCGAAACGATGCTGCCCGGTGCTGTACTCACCCGGGTCGCGGGCAGTCATTTGCGTGTGGGGAGTTTCCAGTTCGCCAGGGTCAATGGAGACACCGACCTCCTGCGCCGCCTTGCTGACCATGCGATCGGCCGCCACTATCCGGCCGCGGCGAAGGCCGCACAGCCTTATGTGGCCTTCTTCGACGCGGTGATAGCTGCCCAGGCGTCGCTGGTGGCCCGGTGGATGCTGGTGGGGTTTGTTCACGGTGTGATGAATACGGACAACATGGCGATCTCCGGCGAAACCATCGATTACGGTCCGTGCGCGTTTATGGACGCCTTCAACCCCGGCGCCGTCTACAGCTCGATCGATCAGGGTGGACGCTATGCCTATGCCAACCAGCCGTTGATCGCTGAATGGAACCTCACCCGGCTCGCCGAGGCGTTGCTGCCCCTGCTTCATGAGGATCAGGAACAGGCTGTTGCTCTGGCCGTGGAGTCCCTCGGCGCCTTCCGCGGGGAGTACAGCGCCGCGTGGCTGGACGGGATGAAGGCCAAACTGGGGCTGGGCGCGGACGCACAAAATGATGTGGCGTCGCCGCTGGCAGTGGACCTGCTGGCCATGTTGGAGAAAGGGGACGTGGATTACACCTCGTTCTTCCGGAGCCTCAGTTCAGCAGCCCGTGGGACCACTGAAGATGCCCGTGCCCACTTCGTGGACCCGGGGCCGTTCGATGCATGGGTTGAACGCTGGCGCGCCCTGGCTCCTGAGGCGGAGGTCATGGACCGGACCAACCCGGCCTACATCCCCCGGAACCACCTGGTTGAGGAAGCCCTTGCCGCCGCTACAGCCGGAGACATGGGCCCTTTCAACCGTTTGGTGGATGTGCTGGCCGACCCCTACACGGACCGGCCGGGCCTGGATCGCTATGCCGGCCCCGCCCCGGATGACTTCGGGAGCTACCGGACTTTCTGCGGGACCTGAGCGCAGGAAACAGCGGACGACGGCGGCGGGGCGGCTTGCGGCTGCCCCGTCGCCGTCGGTTCCGGCCGGGATCACGCTACGCGGACGAAAGACGCTCCCGTGAGCCAGCTGATGGAGTGTACTTCGGTCTTGTAACCGTCCACGCCGCCGCTGACAACCTGGCCGTTGCCGGCGTAAACGCCCACGTGGCCGGCCGTGATGACGAGGTCACCGGCGGCCGGTGCACCCACCACGCTGCCGTACTGGAAGAACTGGCCCGGGGCCAGGTCTCCCACGCTCTTGCCGACCGAACGCAGGGCTTTCTCCACCATGGCGGTGCAATCCTGCTGGATTCCCACCTGCGAGTAGGCGGACGCCAGGATCGCGGAACCTGCGGCACCGGACGGAGCCGGGGCTGCAGGAGCAGCGGGTGCCGCGGTGGAGGCCAGCCGGATGCCGGTGTTGGTCGGAGCGGCCGGGGCAGCGGCCGGGGCAGCGACTGCCTGGGCAGGTGCCGGTGCGGCGTAGCCGGCGCCCGGAATCTGGATCTGGTCGCCGGGGTAGATAATGGCCGCGATTGACAGGCCATTGGCGGCCAGTACGTCGTTGAGGGTGACGCCGTAGGTGGCGGAAATTGCGCCCAGCGTGTCGCCCGATACCACCGTGTGGACGTTGGCTGCGGCTGCTGCGGGAGCAGCGGCGGGGGCAGCCGCCGGCGCGCTGACCTGGCCTTGGACGTTGGTGGTCCCGGACGCGTCCGGGCCCTGGACGCCGGCCTGGGCTGCAGTGCCGGCACTGAAGAGCATGCCGGACGCGGCTACAGCGATGAGGGCTGGCCTGCCGATGGTGCGGGCGTGTGCTTTAGCTGTCGAAGACAGGCCTGTCAGCACAATAGAGCGGTTTGCAACGGCACGATGGCGTGCGGAAGTGGTGTTCTTTGACATGGTTGATTGCCTCTCCCATGCCTGCGGGGTGAGCTGTCGGGTTCGGGTCGGAGACACCCGGCCGGCAACGCCTCCGTCAAGGACGGAGCGGTATCGACTTAACCCCAAGGCTTCCTTCGAAGCCGTGGAAACGTGGTTCCCCCGTCCCTGCCAGTTGAAAGCGACTGGGGTCCCGGTTCAGCGGCAGGGCTCGGCATACTGACGGGAATGTCCCGGCTTTGAACCGGGGCACCGGACGACCATAACCTCTGTTCGACGGCAATGTCACATTCCGGTAACGGAATGTAAGCGGTAGATGTGCCTCGCTTCTGCGCCCGCTTGGACACCTGACCGTAACGATGTTGCAGGTCAGGGGCGGAATGCCGTATATGCCGGGTAGGCTCACAAACTATGTCGCGTTTTCTCCATAAAGTGAGGCTGCCTGTCATTGCAGGAACCTTGACGCTGGCCTTTGCCGCCTCGTTATCAATGCTGCCGGCACACGCTGGGGACGACGCCCCGCCCGCCGGTTATCCGTCATGGCAGGACGTGGAGAACGCCAAGCAAAGCGAGGCCGGGAAAGCCGCAGAGGTGGCTAAAATCAATGACCTTCTGGGCGGGCTTCAGAGCAGGGCCGAAGAATTGGGGACAGCTGCGGTCACCTCCGCAGCCGAGTACGCCGTCGCGGAAACAGCCCTCCAGGCAGCCAGCTCAAGATTGGATGAACTGACCGCCCGGACCGCCCGCGCCACCGCCGGACTGGCACAGCACAAAAAGGAAATCGGAGCCCTGGCGGCCCAGTCGTATAAGACCGGCGGCACCAACATGGGCTTCTTCGTGGCCCTGGACGCCGTCCAGACCAACAGCATCCAGGGCCTCAACATCGTCCGGATTGTCAGTGACAAGACAGCCGACCTGGTCAGCAAGGCGTCCGCTGCCGAGCGGGTGTCCCAAGCCCTCGCTGACCAGGAGAAAGCGGCCCGGGCAGAGCGTGAGCGGCTGTCAGCGGAAGCGAAGAGCAAGCTCGACTCCGCCCAGGCAGCCCAGGAAGCCATGTCCCGGCAGATCAAGGAACAACGGGACCACGGTCAGGAGCTCACTGCTCAGCTGGCATCCCTCAAGGGGACAACGGCGGCTGTGGAAGGTGAATTCCGGCAGGGTCAGGCGGCCCTCGCCGCCTATGAGAATGCCCAGGCAGCCAAGCGTGCCGCGGCTGCCGCGCAGGCGCGGCAGCAGGCGGAGGCGGCGGCCAAGGCAGCTGCCCCGGCAGCTGTCCAGGCAGCTGTCCAGAAACCGGTGAACCCGGCACCGGTGAACCCTGTGCC
>NZ_QAIQ01000216.1 GCF_003061105.1 Arthrobacter sp. HMWF013 | reverse complement strand
GTCCAAACCCGACATGCGCCCGGACACGGTGGTTCCGGCGCCGTCACCGACGGTCCCGGCCAGCACACCAAGGACCGTGCTTTTGCCTGCCCCGCTGGGGCCGTCCAGGGCGGTGATCAACCCCCGGGGCGCCGAGAAGGTCAGGGGCCCGACGGCGGCAGCGGACCTTCCTGCATAGGTCACGGTGAGGTCCGTGACGGTAACTCCCCCGGCGGCAGGGCTGCCTGCCATGGGGCGCGGCTCCGGCGCGCCGGTGACCGCTCTGGTCTCAGCGAGGGCCACCCGGCCATCATCACTGGCGTGATGGGCGGTACCCAGTTCCCGGAGCGGCAGGTAGCAGTCCGGGGCGAGGATCAGCGCCAGGAGGCCGGCCTCCAGCGGCATATCGCCGTGCACCAGGCGGACGCCGATGAAGACGGCCACCACTGCGACGGAGATCGTGGCGATGAGTTCCAGGGCCAGGGCCGACAGGAACGCGGTCCGCAGCGTTCCCATGGTCTTTGTGCGGTACTCCTCCGAAATTTCCTCCAGGGCCTGACGCTGGGCCGTGGCCCGGCCAAGCCCTACAAGGACAGGCAGGCCTTTTGCCAGTTCCAGCATGTGGGCAGACAGCCTGGTCAGCGTGGCCTGCGCTTCCCGGACGTGGTCCTCCGTGTACCGTCCGATCAGCACCATGAACAGCGGGACCAGCGGAACCGTCAGGACCACCACGACGGCGCTGATCCAGTCAGCGAACAGGATACGTGCCCCAAGCAGGAGCGGGATCGCGGCGCAGTTCACCAGCGCCGGAAGGAACTGGGTGTAGTAGCTGTCCAGGGCATCCAGGCCACGCGTCGCCAGAACTGCCAGTCCGCCGTCGGCCGGTCCGGCGCTGCGCGCGCCGTTCCGGAGGGCGCGCTCCAGCAGTTCGGACCGGAGCTCCTCTTTGATGCCAAGGGCCGCACGGCGCGCGGCTATGCCTTGGGCCCAGACGGTGGCCGACCTCAGGACCACCCCTGCCAGTCCCCAGGGGAGCTGGTCCGGCCAGGACTGGTCCCCGGTAACGAGGCCGGCGAGCATCGCCGCCACGGCCTGGCCCATGAGGATCAGGGACAGTGCCTTGAGGGCTGCGAGCAGACCGAGCCAGTAGACGGCGGAACGGGTGGCGGGTCCGGCAGGGAAGTCTGGACGCACGGGCCGGCTCAGCCGTTCCTGATGAAGGCTTTGGTTGCGATGGCGGGCAGGAAGCTGTGCGCGGCCGGAATGTGGTCCGCGCTCACCCGCCGCCGGAACACCCAATAGGTCCATGCCTGGTAGACGATCACGAGCGGCAGCCCAACAGCCGCCACGATGCTCATGAGCCCCAGGGTGTAGTCCGACGAGGAAGCACTCGTGACAGTCAGGTCGAAGGCAGGGTCCAGGGTGGACGGCAGCACTACCGGGAACACGGCACCGAAGATCGATGCGGAACCCAGCAGGAGAAAGCCACCCATGGCCATGAATGCCCGCCCCTCGGCGCCCTTACGGGCCAGCAGCCAGGCAACAACCGCGGCCACCACGGCCAGGATGACTGCCGCCCACGTCCACGGCTCGCCGTTCCGGAACTGGACGCTGACGGCCCAAGCAGCAATGGGGAGCAGCAGCACCGGAAGCAGCCGCACAAACCAGCGGCGCGCACGAAGGCGGACGTCGCCGTCGGTCTTCAGCGCCAGGAAAGCCAGCGCATGGAGCAGGGAGAAGCCCACCACCGCCAGTCCGCCCAGCACGGCGTATCCGCTGAACCAGGACAACCAGTCCCCCACCCGGTCTCCGTTGGCGTTCAGCGGGAGCCCGGTGGTAGTCAGGGCCAGGGCGGCCCCGACGCCAAAGGCCGCAAAGAAGGAGCCCAGCGCGATGGCCCAGTCCCAGCGGGTCCGCCAGCTTTCGGTGTCCATCTTGCCGCGGTACTCGAAGGCCACAGCGCGGAAGATCAGTGCCACCAGCACCACCAGCAGCGGGAAGTAGAGGGCCGAAAACAGCGATGCGTACCAGAGCGGGAAGGCAGCAAAGGTTGCTCCGCCGGCGGTCAGCAGCCATACCTCGTTGCCGTCCCAGACAGGGCCGACGGTGTTCAGCAGCACGCGCCGCTCCGTGTTGTTGCGGGCGAAGAGCTTCATGAGCATCCCCACCCCCAGGTCGAAGCCTTCAAGGAAGAGATAACCGGTCCACAACACCGCAATGGCGATGAACCAGATCGTGGGCAGCAATTCCATTCTGTGTATCCTCAGCTCTTCTTTTTCAGCGAATCAGTAGGCGAAAGCCAGGACGTCGTCGGCGGGCTTCTGGCCGCCGCCCGTGCCGCCCGGGGTTTCGTCCTCGTTTTCGTCGGCGGGAACGTGCACCAGTTCCGGCATGCCGGACACCACGCCGCCCCGGATGTAGGTCACCAGCAGCTTCACTTCCACCACCAGCAGCACCGCATACACCGCCGTCAGCACGATGAGGGAGGTGAGCAGTTCGCCGGCTGAAACCCCGGGTGAGACAGCTGCCGCGGTGAACATGAAGACCTGGTCGATGCCGTTGAGGTCCGGGTTCGGGGCCACGACGAACGGCTGCCGCCCCATTTCCGTGAAGATCCAGCCCGCTGCGTTGGCACCGAACGGAGCCAGGATGCCGAACACTGCCAGACGCATCAGCCAGGGCGACGCGGGCACGGTGCCCTTGCGGGTGATCCACAGGGCAACGAGCGCGGCCAGGGCTGCGAGCCCGCCGAAGCCGATCATCATGCGGAAGCCCCAGTAGGTGACCTCCATGACGGGGACGTACTCAATCTCCTGGCCGGCGCGGTCACCGTAGATCGGGTTGTCCGGAAGGTGCGTTCCGTAGTCAGCCTTGTACTGGTCCAGAAGGCCATTCACACCGGGGACCTCGGTGGTGAAGTCGCCCTTGGCGAGGAACGAAAGGATGCCCGGAACCTCGATCAGGGCCACGATCTCGTCGCAGTTCTTGGAACCGAGGTTTCCGACGCTCAGTACGGAGAAACCGGTACCGTCGTGGCAGGCGGCCTCGGCTGCGGCCATTTTCATGGGCTGCTGCTCAAACATCAGCTTCCCTTGGAGATCACCGGTGAGCGCAGTGCCGGCGAAGGAAATCATGGCTACAACAGCCCCGATCCGCAGGGACTTGATCCATACGGTGTAATCGTTACGGTCGCGGCCCGGGATGGCGGACTCACCCGGGACAACTTTGCCATCAGCGTCCACGGTGTCGATGCCGTCGCGCCTCCGACGCCAGAGGTGGTACCAGGCGATGCCCAGGAGGAAGCCGCCGGCCACCGCCAACGCGCCCATCAGTGTATGGGGGACGGCTACCAGGGCGGTGTTGTTCGTGAAGACGGCCCAGGCATCAGTCATGACGGGACGTCCGTCGATCATTTCGACACCCACGGGGTGCTGCATCCAGCTGTTGGCAACGATGATGAAGTAGGCGGAGAAGACCGAACCCACCACAGCGATCCAGAGGCAGGCCAGGTGGATGCCGGGCTTGAGCTGCTTCCAGCCAAAGATCCACAAGCCCAGGAAGGTGGACTCAACGAAGAAGGCCAGAAGCGCCTCCAGTGCCAGCGGAGCGCCGAACACATCGCCCACAAAGCGGCTGTATTCGCTCCAGGCCATGCCGAACTGGAACTCCTGAACGATGCCTGTTGCCACACCCATGATGAAGTTGATGAGGAACAGCTTCCCCCAGAACTTCGTCATGCGCAGGTACTCCTGCTTGCCGGTACGGTGCCACATGGTCTGCATAACAGCCACCACCAGGCCAAGGCCGATGGTGAGGGGCACCATCATG
>NZ_QAIQ01000215.1 GCF_003061105.1 Arthrobacter sp. HMWF013 | reverse complement strand
GAACATCTCGGTGCGGATCGATGCGGCTATCCCCGCGTCGCCGTGAAGCTCATACGCCAGTTCCTCGGCGGACCATCCCTGGGTGCGCGAATCCAGCAGCGCCAGGATCTCCGCACGCCGCAGCGTCAGCGGCACCCGGGTGCCGTCACGGAAAACCGCCGCCGGCTGGTCGCCGAGCAGTTCGAGCGACTCAACAGCCGCCGTCGGCCGTGCAACCGGAATCGGTACCCGCCGCCGAACGGCACCAGAGGCACCCGCCGGCATCCCGCCGTCGGGCGTTCCCAGCAGGGCCTCCGCCATGCTGACCGCACAGCGCACCATGCGCAGCGTGTCCGAAGTGAGGGACTCCAGCGGCCCGGAAACATCCAGCACACCCAGCAACGCACCCGTCAAAGGGTCAGTGATGGGCGCCGCGGTGCAGGCCCACTCATGGTGGGTCCGGACCAGGTGCTCGGCGGAAAACAGCTGCACCGGCCGCCCGGTGACTAGGACCTCGCTGATGGCGTTGGTGCCGATCCCGGCCTCCGACCAGTCCGCACCTTCGGAGAACTCAAGCTGGTCCGCCCGCTTCAGCACCCGGGGGCTGCCCACCCGCCACAGAACCTCCCCGCCGGCATCCGTCAGCACCAGCAGGTGCCGGCCGTCGCCGGATTCATCGGCCAGCAGCTCCCTGAGCGCCGGCATCACCAGCTGCAGCCGGTGTTCCCGCCGCAGCTCCAGCACCTCGGACACCTCATGCAGATGGCGGGGACTGTGCTGGTCGGGGCTGATGCCCAGCGCCATCGAGCGTCGCCACGAGTCGGCCAGCAGCTCCGGGATCTCGGGACGGGGAACGCCGGAGATCACCAGTTCGTGGGCGCGGCGCAGCACCCGCGAATATTTCGCCGGGTCCGAAAACTTCAGGCCGTGGTCCATGGTTCCCTCCCACTGCCGGTCGCCGTCGACCACGCAGTGCTGATGCAACGCCGCTGTAACCCCTCCTGCGTTTCACTAGGGTGATGCAGCTCACGCCCGCCCAGCATATCGCAGGGGCCGGGACGGAAACGGGGCCGCCGGACCACCAGCACCACGGACCATCACACAAAGGAGTGGACATGACCGAAACACCCACTGCAGCCGCGCAGGCCTGGCTCAAAGGCCTGGATGACGCCCTTCAGCGTCGCGACGTGGACGCAGCCCTGGAACTCTTCGAGGACGACAGCTACTGGCGGGACTTCGTCGCCTTCACCTGGAACCTCAAGACGCTCGAAGGCAAAGCCGATATCCGGCGGATGCTCGAATCCACCCTTGAGCGCGTGCAGCCCGCCAACTGGGCGCTCGCCGAGGACGCCACCGGCGACGCCGATACCGCGGAAGCCTGGATCACCTTCGAAACCGGCGCCGCCCGCGGCTATGGTCACCTCCGGCTGCGCAACGGCAAATGCTGGACACTGCTCACCACCATGAAGGAGCTGAAGGGCTTCGAGGAGAAGAAGGGGCCCCGCCGCGAGAAGGGCGTTGCCCACGAAATCGTCAAGGGCCGCCGGTCCTGGCTGGAGCTCAAGGAGGAGCAGGAGGCGAGGCTCGGCTACGACGAGCAGCCATACTGCGTGATTGTGGGCGGCGGGCAGGGCGGCATCGGCCTCGCGGCCCGGCTGCGGCGCATGGGCGTCCCCACCATCGTCATCGAAAAGAACCAGAAGCCGGGGGACTCCTGGCGGAACCGCTACAAGTCCCTGCACCTGCACGATCCGGTCTGGTACGACCACCTGCCCTACCTGCAGTTCCCGGACGACTGGCCCGTCTTCGCCGCCAAGGACAAGATCGGCGACTGGCTGGAGCACTACACCCGGATCATGGAGCTGAACTACTGGTCGGGCACCGAGTGCGTGGGTGCAGAGTTCGACGACGGCACCCAGGAATGGGTGGTCAACGTGGTCCGCGACGGGTCGCCGGTGACCCTGCGGCCCAAGCAGCTGGTGTTCGCCCTGGGCGTCTCGGGATACCCCAACATCCCCGCGTTCGACGGCGCCGAGAGCTTCCTGGGGGAGCAGCGGCACTCCTCGCAGCACCCGGGCGGCGGAGACTGGGAGGGCAAGAAGGCTGTGGTGATCGGGTCCAACAACTCGGCGCACGATATCTGCGCGGACCTCTGGGAGCACGGCGCCGACGTCACCATGGTGCAGCGTTCCTCCACCCACATCGCCCGCAGTGAATCCCTGATGGACCTGGCGCTGGGCGGACTTTACTCCGAGAAGGCACTGGCCAAGGGGGTCACCACCGAGAAGGCTGACCTGCTGTTCGCCTCGCTGCCGATGCGGATCCTGCCCGAAACGCAGGTGCCGGTATACCAGGCGATGGCCGAACGCGACGCCGAGTTCTACTCCCAGCTGGAGGCCGCAGGATTCGACCTCGACTTCGGTGTGGACGGCTCCGGGCTCTTCGTGAAGTACCTGCGGCGCGGCTCCGGCTACTACATCGACGTCGGCGCCTCCCAGCTGCTGATCGACGGGCGGGTGCAGCTCAAGGCCGGCCAGGTCTCCAAGATCACCGGGAACGCTGTGGTCATGGCTGACGGCACCGAGCTCGAGGCTGACCTGATTGTCTACGCCACCGGCTACGGCTCCATGAACGGCTGGCTGGCGGACCTGGTCTCTCCCGAAGTGGCGGACCAGGTGGGAAGATGCTGGGGTTACGGCTCGGACACCCCGAAGGACCCGGGCCCCTGGGAAGGGGAGCTGCGCAACATGTGGAAGCCCACCAACGTGCCCAACCTCTGGATCCACGGCGGCAACCTGCACCAGAGCCGGCACTACTCCTCCTACCTGGCCCTGCAGCTCAAGGCACGCATGGAAGGACTGGACACGCCCGTCTACGAACTGCAGCCCACCCACCACACGCGCTGACCTTCGGGTACCGGTGATTAGGGCTGCCGGGGGTTGGGCAGCTGGGGGTGGGCGCAGCCGACACGGCTGCACCCAACTCCGGCAGCCCGCCGCCGAAGACTCCACCCCAACGCTCTATCACTAAATGCGGGTTTTTCGCTGACGCTCTCGCACTTGACGCCGTCAGGCCGACGTCGAGAGTCTTGCCTCCGCTAGCTCGTGGAAGATGGCCGGCGGACAGTATGTACGTTCGTCGTTGCGAGCTGCGGGTGAAGAAGGCAGGGGGAAAGCTGCGGACGTTGAGCACGCGGTTGATCTCCGCGGGTAGACGCTAAATGCGCAGTCATGTTTGGGACGACTCGTTTGCCGGGAAGGGAAAGCGACGGCCAGCGGTGAAAATATTGCTCAGCTTAGGGGAGTGCCCAGATACTTCCTCGCAGTGGCCACCTTCATATACATCCTCAAGTTTCCTCCGCCCGTTGAATGAAAGCCGTGACGGGTGTACCAATCCACCAGGCCAGGATTGTCGGCGTCGACCACTATTATCTGGCCGCCGCCGAGATCCGCAGCGCCCACCATTGTTTCAAGCGCCACACGTAGAAGCTGCCAACCCCACTGGTTGATCTTGTCGCCGCGCAGGGAAACGTCGAGCGCCGGCTTGGCCAACAGCCATCCTGGGGCGTTGCGTAGTACTTTCCGCTGGAGCGGCTTTGGCACGTCGTCCCGGACAACGAGCGTCGGGCAGATGACGAAGTATCCTAAGACCCGCTCTTCTTCGCCGGGCCGGTCTTCGACAAGCAAGTAGACCATGCTGGCGCCGGTATCTACAGCCTGGCCCGCTGAGTCTGTCAGCCACTGGTTGTAGGCTGCTTCACCGCAGTCAAATGCCCCCAAATCAAAGCCCGATGCCAGCTTCACAATGCGAACAGGCGTCTCACTCACCTAACGATGCGGCGCGGCAGCTTGGACAGCGCTGCCAGTTCTGGGGACTCGTCGGGTATATCCAGCGAAGCCATCATCGAGTCGAAGATTTCGGGTGCCATGAGCGTGATATCCGAACGAGCGATGATTTTTTGGGCAGCCCGCCGGGCGGCGTCGGTGACGAATGCAGACTTTGTAACGTGAAGCAGTTCAGCCGCTTCGGTAATCAACTCATCAGTGTTTTCGTCCGTGCGCAGCTCTAGCCGCCGTGTTTTTGTGCTAGCCATGTTTTGTCAGCCTCCTCGTGCCAGTGTACGGCACTTGTACGGCTGGAGATAGGTAGGTCTTTTCCTTTTAGACGCGAAGGACCCCATCCAACGCTCTCTCACTTGATGCGGGCTTTCGGCGGACGCTCGCTCACTTTTGACTGCTTTTCTGGGTAAGCCGCTGGAGTTGCCATTGATGAACCTCCGGCAGCCAGTCCAGCGGGGCCGAGGGGCCGACGCGCGGGTCGTCGGGAACTCCGCCGTCGAGAAGTGCCTCGACGTACGCGAGGTCCTGTTGGATCCGTGTCTGCAACTGCTCGGCTCCGCCAACCGAGCCGTGGCCGGGGATGACGGCAACAACGTCCCCGGCCACGCTTTCGAACAGCAGCAGCGCCTGAAGGTAGTCGCCGAGTGGATCGGTGGCCTCCAGGTCGAGGAAAGGCATCAGGATGTCAGAAAGCATGTCGCCCGCGACGAGGATGCGGGACTCCTCGACCAGCAGTGCAGCATGGCCCGGGGCGTGGGCCTGGTGCTCGATGATGCGTACCGCGGGGCCATCCCATGGAATCAGTTCACTTCCGGCAGGCAGGCTGGTAATCAGGCCGAGCAGATTCATGGGGATGTCCTCGGCGTACTCCGGCGGCAGACCCTCGGCGATGCGGTCCTGCCAGTCCGCGTTCGACAGCACATCCCGGATCGAGGCGGCGCAGCGGGCCGTGCCATAGCGGGGCACGTCGCCGAAGCCCGGGTGCCAGAGCACGTGGTCCCAGTCAGGATGCGTGGAGAAGCCGGCCACGACGGGCTGGCCGAGCTCGCGAAGATCATTCGCGAGGGTAGCCATTTCGTCGCCCGTTATGCCGGGGTCGATGAGCAACACACCGTCCGTGCCCTGCACCACCACGGAGTTGCTCTGGATGAATTCGCTCTCATGAACGAAAACGCCGTCAGCGACCTGTTTCAGCATGAAAAGTGCCTTCCGCTTGTGGTGTGCAACCGCCTGTCGCGACCGTATTACCCAAGCCCGAGCTGGTGCAAGCACTTTTGGGCCTGAGCCAAACCTGCACTCTTTTCCCACCACCAAAAGTCCCTACCGGACATCAAGATCCGGTGCGAGGATGTTCGCATTCGGCCCGGCAACGCAAGCCGGCCGTGCCCTTCGCGGACACACGTTCACCGACAGGAAGGACCATCATGAAGGCAGCACGTTTCCATGGCCGCAAGGACATCCGCATCGAGGACATTCCGGAACCTGAGCTCCGGGCGGGAGCAGTGAAGATCGACGTCGCGTGGTGCGGTATCTGCGGCACCGACCTGCACGAATACCTGGAAGGCCCCATCTTCTGTCCCGCGCCCGGACATCCGCACCCGCTCTCCCACGAGGAATCGCCGGTGACGCTGGGGCACGAGTTCTCCGGGACTGTCTCGGAAATCGGCGAAGGGGTGGAGGGGCTCGCGGTGGGTGACAACGTCGTCGTCGAACCGTACTTCGTGGACGGCGACTGCGATATGTGCCAGGCGGGCAGCTACCACCTGTGCCGGCAGATGGGCTTCATCGGGCTGTCCGGCGGCGGGGGAGGCCTGAGCGAGAAGATCGTGGTGGACCAGCGGTGGGTGCACCCGATCGGGGACATTCCGCTGGATGAGGCGGCGTTGATCGAGCCGCTGTCCGTGGCCCACCATGCGGTGGCCCGCAGCGGCGTGAAGGCTGGGGATACGGCGCTGGTGGGCGGTTCGGGTCCGATCGGCCTGCTCACCGCGGCCGTTCTCAATGGCATGGGGGTGACCACGATCATCAGCGAGCTGACCCAGGCGCGCAAGGAGAAGGCCACCTCCAGTGGCGTGGCCGATCACGTCCTGGACCCCAGCCAGGAGGATGTACCGGCGCGGGTCCGGGAACTCACCGGCGGCACAGGGGCCGACGTCGCCTTCGAGTGCGCCGGTGTGAACGCCGTGCTGGATACCATGCTCGACGCCGTCCGGCCGGGTGCCGTGGTGGTCAACGTATCCATCTGGGGTGCTCCGGCCACCATCGATATGCAGAAGCTGGTGCTCAAGGAGATCGACCTCCGCGGCACCATCGCCTACGTCCGGGACCACGCCGCCGTGATCAGGATGGTGCAGGAGGGCAAAGTGGACCTCAAGCCGTTCATCACCGGCAGGATCGCGCTGGATGACCTCGTGGAGCAGGGCTTCGACACCCTCATCAACCACAAGGACACTGCTGTGAAAGTGCTGGTGCATCCGTAGGGTTCAGGTTCTCTGGAAGCGGCGGCTGCTGCAGGACTAGAATCAACGGCATGAAACGGGCTCCCCACAGTGCCCAATTTGGGCACGTCAATGTCATTGCCACCGACTGGCGGCGGCTCGCCGACTTCTACGGGCGGGCCTTCGGCTGCGAGCTCGTCCCACCCGAGCGCGATTACGGCGGTGCCGATCTGGAGCGGGGCACGGCCGTGCCCGGGGCGACCCTGCGCGGTGTCCACCTGCGGCTGCCCGGCCACGGGGACACAGGGCCGACGCTCGAGATCTACACGTACGGCGAGAACGTGCCGGGCGGTACGCCAACTGCCAATCGCACCGGCTGGGGC
>NZ_QAIQ01000015.1 GCF_003061105.1 Arthrobacter sp. HMWF013 | reverse complement strand
CCACACCGGCCTCTCCCCCGGAGAGGACGGCATCGAACGGTTCCTCCACAGCGCCGGCTAGAAGCAGCCGTGGAGTACCTCTGCCCAACCCGGCCATTGTGTTGCCGCAAGCCCAACCGCCGGCACACAGCAAACCGCCGCAGGGCGGTCCCTGCGGCGGCTGCTTTGAGCTGTCTTCGGCAGTTATGCCTGTTCGACGAGCAGCCCCTTGGCTTTCAGGACGTCGGTCAGGTTACAGAGCTCGATGGTTGTGCCGCCTGCCTTGTACAGTCCGATGAGTTCGCGTTCGGCGTCGTCACGTTCCTGCGACAGGCGGATGACCTCCTCAATCTCGTCCTTCCGGACCACCACCACACCGTCGGCGTCGCCGCGGAGGACGTCGCCCGGGTAGATGATTTCGTCGCCGAAGACCACGGGGTGGTTGATGGGGCCGATGGTTTCCTTCACGGTTCCCTTGATGGAGATGCTGCCGGAGAAGACAGGCAGTCCCAGTTCGATGAGGTCCTGGGTGTCGCGGACGCCTGAATCAGTCACCAGCCCGGCCAGGCCTTTGGCCTTCATGGCGTTGCCCAGGACGTCGCCAAATGTTCCGGCCTCCTCGAACTCCCCCGCGGCGGCAAGGATGACGTCACCGGCCTCGGCATAGTGGATGGCGACCTGCAGCATCAGGTTGTCCCGCGGCGCGCAGCGGACAGTAACGGCCGGGCCGCAGAAGGACATGGCCCTGTCGATCGGCTTGATCCTGGAGCTGAGGGCGCCTTTGCGGCCCTGGGCCTCGTGGATGGTGGCGGATGAGAACTTCGCCAGCCGGGTTACGGCGTCGGCATCGGGGCGTTCGATATTGGTCTTGACGTGGATCACGGCTTATTCCTTAGGTGGGTGCGGTTCAGCTGAGGGCCTGGACGGCCTTGTCGATGGCGGCGATGGATTCCTCGATGATGTCGAGGCTAGTGGCGTAGGAGATGCGGAAATACGGGCCCAGCCCGTAGGCCGATCCCTGGATGGATGCGACGGAGGCCGCATCCAGGAGATAAAGGGTGAAGTCCTGGTCGTTGGCGATGACCTGACCCTCGGGCGTCACCTTCCCGATGACCCCCGAGCAGTTGACGTACGCGTAGAAGGCGCCCTCCGGCGTCGTGCATGACAGCCCGTCAATGGCGTTCAAACCCGCCACCGCCTTGTCGCGCCGGCTTCGGTAGATCTCGCGGCTTTCCCGCACAAAGCCCTGGTCACCCGTGAGGGCGGCGGCAGCGGCGGCCTGGCTGACCGAGGAGGGGCACGAGGAGATCTGCGACTGCAGCTTGTTGATCGCGGCGATCAACGGTGCGGGTCCTGCCGCGTAACCGAGCCGCCAGCCTGTCATGGCGTACGCCTTGGACACGCCGTTGACGGCGAGGATGCGGTCCTTCAGTTCAGGGGCAAGTTCCACCAGGCTGGTAAGCCGGTCTGCGCCGAAGTAGATCTGGTCGTAGATCTCGTCGGTGAGGATGTACACGTGGGGGTGGCCGGCCAGCACGTCCGCGAGCGCACGCAGTTCCGTCGGGGAGTACACGGCGCCCGTGGGGTTGGACGGGGTGTTCAGGATGACCCACTTGGTCCGGGGCGTAAGTGCTCCCGCCAGAGCCTCCGGCGTGAGCTTGAATCCGGCCTCCTCGCCGCAGGGAACCACCACGGGTGTGCCCTCGTTCGCGAGCACCATGTCCGGGTAGGAGACCCAGTAAGGGGCGGGCACAATGACTTCGTCGTCGGCGTCGAGGGAGGCCATGAAGGCGATGAAGATGACCTGCTTGGCCCCGCCGCCGATGGTGATCTCGGCGGGGGTGTAGTGGAGGCCAGTGCGGACTTCGAGTGTCTGCAGGATGGCTTTTTGCAGTGCGGGGGTTCCGGTGACGGAGGTGTACTTGGTCTCCCCTTGGGCGATGGCTTCGAGTGCGGCCGCCTTGATGTGCTCAGGGGTGTCGAAGTCCGGCTCGCCGACCGTGAGGTCCAGGATCCGGCGCCCCTCTGCCTTCAGCTCACGCACACGGGCGGCGGCCGCCACGCTGGCCGAGGACTTGATGCGGGACACTCGTGATGCTGGTGCAAATTCAGGCATGGTCTCTTCCTAGGGCTGAAGGAGGGGCGGTATTTGTTTCCTTCCCGCTTCCTTCGACCCTAGGGAAATCCGGCCGCTCTGGATAAGACCTAAAGTGCGTGGGCGGATAAGCGTCCCTTATGGCCCGCGCCCAAACTTTTTGGTTATGGGACCACGCACTATTGGTATTTCCGCTGGCTGATCGCTGTGTCTAGCGTTGGCAGTACGCCGCACGGTCCCTTCCCCGGCGCCGCAAGAACTGATGACAACCGAGGAGTGCCGTGGCCGTTCTGCAGGAGTCCGACGGAGGTGGCTACCGTTACCGGGGCACGCCAAAACCGGATGCCGCAGCCCTCCAGGCGGAAAAGATCCGCGGGCTGCTCAGGACCAACCGCCAGCGGATTGCCTTCAACGCGAGCAGCACCCGCCCGCTCTCCGCCCGCCTGAACCAGCAGATCGCGCAGGCACTCGGCGACGGACTGAAGGTCACCGGGCTCGCCGCCGCCTCGGGGCTGTCCCGCTGGACGGTTCGGACCATCGGTTTGTCCTCCGAAGACATGTTCCCGTCTGGACTGCCCGCCGAACAGCACCTCGCCGTCATCAGCGAACTCAGGTCGGAGCTGGCTGTCCTTGAGGAATCGAAGTCGGACCTGGAAGGGCGGCGCGCGGAACTCCTGGCCGCTGCCCGCCGGCTGCGGGTGATGGACGAGCATGAACTGGCGGCGTTGAGCGGACTGCAGAGCAGTGCTATCCGGAAGCTGACGTGGGGGCTTCAGCCGGAACGGATCGCGTAGGTTTCAGGCCTGAATGGCGGATTCCGCCTCCGCCAGCCTGATCATCCGCAGTTCGTCCTCCACCGCGCGGGCCGGCCAGTAGTTGCCTGACAGCTGCCCAACCCGGCCACGATCGGCATCCGGGAAAAGCTTCTCCAGCAGCCCCGAGGCGTGAAGCAGTGCGATCAGTGCCCTGGTCCTGGGATCTGTCGTATGAGGACCCGTAGCCTTGGGTTCAGTCGACTCGGTGTCTGGCTGCAGCGCTGCATCCGGCTGCACGGTCTCTGCCTGCGCCGCGCCCGGCTTGTCGGTGAGTGCCGCCTCGATTTTCTGCACCAGCGCCGCCTCCGGGGCGTGGTCCTTCTCCGGATACCGCACTGTCCTGAAGAGGCCGAGCCGCTTTTCGCCGACGTGATCCACCAGGCCATGTGCCGCCATCCCCTGGTACACGCGCTGCACCTCCGCACGGCTCTCCAGCATGGAGACCCAGCGTTTGGGGGTGTGGGGGCGGGATTTGTGCCGGATGAGGTCAAGTTCCTGCTGGAGGTCCGTCTGGGGAGCATCGCCGGTCACCCGGACGAACCTTCCGTCGAGTTCAATGGCGCCGATCAGATCCAGTTCGGCCAGAATGGCCCCGGCGAGGGTGGTCCGCAGCAGGTAGGCAGGCACGTCCGGTCCGCCGCTTTTGTCGTTCGTTGCCAGGAGGAGGAAAGCCTGGGGAAGGCTCAACTCCTCTGCCTTAGGTAATTGAGCATCCATACGATCATGGTGCGCCCGTCAGGGCCACGGCCACAACCACAGCTTTTAACGGAACCACTGCTTCCAAATTAACCACTGGCGGCGCCCGCACCACGGAAAGAGGGAAGCGTACGACGGCGGGACGTCCCGCCGTCGTACGCTTGCGTTTTACCCCGCTATGCAGATCTCTCGTTCATTTCCCGGGCCTGCAGTGACGCCACGAACCTGGCGAGCTCCTTCTGCAGCGTTTGCCAGCCGCTGACGTCCAGCTCCGCCGGGAGGGCGTGGGCCTCCGCTTCTTGCGCGGCGGCGAGGGCCTCGCGGCCGGCACCGGTGAGCCCGATGATCAGTTGACGCCGGTCCCGGGGGTGCCTGCTCCTGCTGACGAGGCCTGCCAGCTGCAGCCTCGCAAGGATCTTGCCCATGGTCTGGCTTTTGGCATGGACCGAAGAGGCCAGCTGTTCCTGGTTCAGGGCACCGGGTGCAAGTCCCTCAAGCGCTATGACGGCCGCGCGGGTGAGCCCCAGCGGCGCGAGGACATCATCCTGATGCCGCTGGACCAGGCGTGCGGCCTGTGAGAGGAGCTGGCAAAAGTTCCGGAGTTCGCGCTCTGAATCAGTGGTCATGGCAAGCTGTTCCTTCCCTTGAGAGCCTCCGGCATGCATCCACCATAAGCATGCTTAGTATCTGTTTGGCAAGCGGGCTCTGGATTCGCCGAGCACGATAAGGCCCATCTGCCCGGCACTGAGCAGGCCAGCACCCCAAAGCTGAACCGCCACCTAACAGGCAGCCCTTGCGCATCCATTAGCAAGTGTGCTTAGTATCTATTTAGTAACCTTGCTTACTATTGCGAAGCCAGTAGGACTGGCAGCTCCTGTCAGCGAACCCTTCACGAAAGAGAGAGCGACCATGACTGAAAACCAGTGGCCCCAGACGGGCGCCCCGGCCAGCGTTGACCCCTACGGAAACGTTGACCAGTACGGAAACCAGGTGCCCGCTTCTTCCCTGGGCACCGGCGTGAGCACCGGCGGAGCGTCCGGTTCCAAGACCGAAACGGCGAAGGCAGAGGCCTCACAGGTCGCCAGCCAGGCCGCCGGTGCAGCACAGAACGTCGCGGAGACGGCCAAGGCCGAAGCCTCCAACGTCGCCGCCGAAGCGAAAACTAACGCCCGCGATCTGCTGTACCAGGCCAAGGCCGACCTGACCAGCCAGGCAGGCACCCAGCAGCAGAAGGTCGCAGAGGGCATCCGCGGCATCTCCTCGGAGCTCCGCACCATGGCGGACGCCTCCGATCAGCCCGGCGTCGCCTCGGACCTCATCCGGCAGGCCGCGGACCGTTCGCAGTCCGTGGCATCGTGGCTTGATGGCCGGGACCCGGGTTCGCTGCTCACCGAAGTGAAGTCTTTCGCACGGCAGCGTCCGGGCACCTTCCTGCTCCTCGCCGCCGGCGCGGGCATCCTCGCCGGACGGCTCACCCGAGGCCTGGCTGCAGGTGCACCGGAGACCCAGGGCCGCGCCACAGGCCAGACCCTTCCTCCGGTCCCGAGGACCGCCCCGGTCCAGCAAAGCGCCCCCATCCGGCAGGAGACGGTGTTCGCCGCAGGAGACGACCGCGGCCTGTTCGACGAACCGCGAATCGCCTCAGGCAGCCCCGTCTCCTCCCAGAACCTGCCAACCGGCACCGCTGCGGACGCCCCGTTGCGTTATGAAGAGGATCCGTTCCGCAGCACCGCGGACCGGGATGCGGAAGGTCGTCACCTGTGAGCAGCCAAATACCCGAAACGCCGCCATCGGCGGCGCACGCAAAGGCGGATAACACCTCTTTGGGTGATCTGCTCGGTGAGGTGACCCGTGA
>NZ_QAIQ01000214.1 GCF_003061105.1 Arthrobacter sp. HMWF013 | reverse complement strand
GCCCTGCCCCTGCCGGATGAACCGGAAGGGGCAGGGCCTTTTTTATCGCCCTTTTAGGCGTCGAGCGTGGCTTCCAGGGTGATGCTGATGCTGGCAAGGGCTCCGGAGACAGGGCAGCCGGTTTTGGCTTCGCCGGCGATCCGCTGGAAGTCCTCTTCGGAAATCCCCGGGATCCGGGCTCCGACCGTCAGGTGGCTGCCGGTGATGCCGGTGCCGGGAACGAACGTCACGTCGGCTTTGGTCCGCACCTCTTCGGGAGTGTGGCCGGCCTCGGCGAGCATGTTGCTGAAAGCCATTGAAAAGCAGCTGGCGTGGGCTGCGGCAATGAGCTCTTCCGGGCTGGTCTTACCCTCGGCCGCTTCGGTGCGTGCCTTCCAGGTAACGTCGAATGTGCCCAGGCCGGAGCTGTCCAGCGTGGTCTGTCCCGAGCCTGCGAAAAGGTCGCCGTTCCATACTGTGTGCGCTGTGCGTGTTGCTGCCATGTCCACTCCTTGATGTCGGTTCCAACCGGGGCAGGCCGCTGCCTGGCCCCGCCGGTTCCCATCCTAGGGATTCCCCGGCGGCCACGCACAGGATGTCCGCTCTCAGTGGATAAACGACGACGGCGCCACTCCCCACATGTGGGGAGCAGCGCCGTCGTGAGCGGCTCAGCGGGCGGTCAGTTCCAGAGCGTGGCGATCGCTACGTTGAGCAACGCAAGCCCGCCGACACCATGGGCGAGTCCCTTGCTGACGTCCTCGCCCTTCTTGTACTTGCGGCGGCCGATGAAGGCGAGCACACCCACGGCCAGGGCGACGGCAAATTTGACGCCCAGCTTGAAGTAGTTCGCATCCATGTCCAGCGCCGGAATCAGGCCCATCAGCACAATGCCGGTCAGGAGCTGCAGCATGGCACCGTCGAACTGGCGCGGGTGGACGGTGGGCTTCTTCATCTGGCCGATCCAGATGCCAACGATCATGGCGGCGCCGACGATGTGCAGGAAAACCACGATGTTATAGACAATTTGCATGGCCCCAGTCTAGCCAGTACTTTCTACGCAGCGTAGTAAGACCCGCCTGGTTGAGGCACTCCTGCACCGGGAACAAAACGGCGACGGCGGCACGGACTTCCGGTGGTTTCCCACCGATGTCCGCACCGCCGTCGCCGTCGGAGCTTAAGGCAATCTTCGGAGACTAGAGTCCGAGGTCTGCCTCGAAGGCGCCTTCTTCAAGGCGGGCCTTCAGGGTCTGCAGGAAGCGTCCCGCATCTGCGCCGTCCACCAGGCGGTGGTCGTACGTGAGCGACAGGTACATCATGGAGCGGATGGCGATCGAGTCGTCACCGTTCTCATCGGACACCACTACCGGGCGCTTGACGATCGCTCCGGTACCGAGGATGCCCACCTGCGGCTGGTTGATGATCGGGGTGTCGAACAGAGCGCCGACCGATCCGATGTTGGTGATGCTGAACGTGCCGCCGGACAGTTCGTCCGGGCCGATCTTGCCGTCGCGGGTGCGGCTGGCGACGTCGGCGATCTTGCCTGCCAGTCCGGCCAGGTTCAGGTTGCCGGCGTCCGTGATAACCGGAACCAGCAGGCCCTTGTCAGTGTCCACGGCGATCGCCAGGTGCTCGGCGTTGTGGTACGTGATTTCCTGCTTGCCTTCGTCGTACGCAGCGTTGAGCTTGGGGTGCTGCTTCAGGGCCTCGGCAACAGCCTTGGCGATGAAGGGAAGGAACGTGAGCTTGGTGCCGTTCTGGGCCTGGAAGGAGTTCTTGGCCTTGAGGCGGAGCTTGGCCACCTTGGTCATGTCCACTTCGTGCACCTGCGTGAGCTGGGTGGAGACCTCGAGGGACTCGCGCATGCGGCGGGCGATGACCTGACGGATGCGGGGAGCCTTCTGCGTGGTGCCGCGCAGCGAGGAGGCAGCCGGGCCGGCCGGGGCAGCGGATGCCGCCGGTGCCGATGCGGCGGGAGCCGATGCAGCCGGGGTTGCCTTGGCTTCAGCTGCGGCCATGACGTCCTGCTTGCGGATGCGGCCGCCAACACCGGTGCCGGAGAGGGACGTGACGTCCACCCCGTGCTGGTTGGCGAGTTTCCGGACCAGCGGCGTGACGTAGCCGGCCTCGCCGCCGGCTGCGGGCTCCGCAGCCGGTGCCGCAGCGGGAGCGGGCGCTGCCTCAGCCTTGGGCGCTTCGGCCTTGGGTGCTTCGGAAGCGGGAGCGGGAGCTGCGGCCGGGGCAGGTGCCTCGGGCTTGGCTTCGGCTGCGGGGGCCGGAGCGGCGGGTTCTGCAGCCGCGGGGGCAGCTGCACCGGAGCCGATAACGGCGAGGACAGCGCCTACTTCAGCTGTTTCGTCCTCGTTGACACGGATTTCCTGCAGCGTTCCTGCAACCGGGGAGGGGATCTCGGTGTCCACTTTGTCCGTGGATACTTCCAGCAGCGGCTCGTCGACCTCGACGGTGTCGCCGATGGCCTTCAGCCAGCGGGTCACGGTGCCTTCGGTAACGCTTTCGCCGAGTGCGGGGAGGGTGACGTCGTGGCTTTCGCCGCCGGATGCGGCAGGAGCCTGCTGGGCGGGGGCGGCCTCTTCGGCGGGGGCCTGCTCGGCGGGTGCTTCGGCCTGGGCTGCCTCAGCGGGTG
>NZ_QAIQ01000213.1 GCF_003061105.1 Arthrobacter sp. HMWF013 | reverse complement strand
CTGCAGTGTCCCGTTGAAGCTGTCGGTGAGTTCCTGCACGGCGGCGGGGGAGCCGTCCTCCGAGAGCCGCAGCAGGTCGGAGAGGGCTGCGGAAGTAGCGGGATCCGGGTCTTTGGCGGCCCATTCGCGGGCTCGGCTGAACAAGGAATCGGCATCGGAGGACGTCATGGTCCCCACGCTATCGTCATTGCCGGCGGAACTGTTCCTTGAACACTCAAGGATGGGAGCGGAAACCGAAATCCTTGACAGCGTGTTTTCTGGACAAGTAACGTCGCGAATATGAAAATGGGGCAGGGGGTTGAGTGGGGTCTGCACAGCTGCGTCAACATGTCCTGGACGCCGCCGGGGGAGGCCGTCAGCAGCGCTCGGCTGGCTGAGTTCTACAAACTTCCGGCCGCCTACCTGAACAAGCAGCTCCAGGCCCTGGTACGCGCGGGGATCCTGAGCTCTGTATCAGGGCCCCGGGGCGGGTTTTCCTTGGCCAGGCGTCCTGAGAAGATCTCGGTCCTCGATGTGGTCCTGGCCATCGAGGGAAACGACGACGCTTTCCGCTGCGAAGGGATCCTCGGGAACGCGCCGGGCGGGAACATGGACGCCGACTACGCGCGCACGTGCCTTATATCCCAGGCAATGCGCCACGCCGAGGTCACCTGGCGGACGGAGTTGTCCCGGCAAAGCGTTGCCGGGATCGCCCAGTCCATCGAGCGCCGGTTCCCTGAGGCCCGGGGGAATACGGTCAACCAGCTGACCGGGGCCAGATTCTGACCACTCCTGAACCAACGCGGGATCACTTAACGCCCAAAAAAGGGCTCCGGAGGGGCGTTAAGTGACCCCGCGTTGTCCTAGAGTTTGGCGATGATTCCGGCCAGGAGTTTCGAGATGCGCGGTCCGGCGGCGTGGCCGGACTCGATGACTTCCTGGTGGCTCAGCGGCATGGGGCTGATCCCGGCGGCCAGATTGGTCACCAGCGAGATACCGAAGACCTCCATGCCGGCGTGCCGGCCCGCGATCGCTTCCAGGGCGGTGGACATGCCCACCAGGTCTGCGCCGATCCGCTTCGCGTACTGGACCTCAGCAGGGGTCTCATAGTGCGGTCCGCTGAACTGGGCGTAGACACCTTCGTCCAGTGAAGGATCCACTTCCAGGGCCAGGGCACGGATGCGCGCGCTGTAGAGATCTGTCAGGTCAACGAAGGTTGCGCCTTCCAGCGGGGACGTGGCGGTGAGGTTTATGTGATCTTTGATGAGGACCGGCGTCCCCGGAGCCCAGTTCTCGTTCAGGCCGCCACAGCCGTTGGTGAGGACCAGGGTCTTGCATCCGGCGGCTGCAGCGGCCCTGATGCCGTGCACCACGGCGCGGACCCCTTTGCCTTCGTAGTAATGGGTCCGTGCACCCAGAACCAGGGCGCGCTTGCCCTCTTTGGTCAGGACCGAACGGATGGTGCCGACGTGGCCCTCCACGGCCGGGGCGTGGAAGCCGGGGACTTCGTCAGCAGTCAGGGTGGCAGTGGTGTCGCCGATAAGCTCGGCGGCTTCGGCCCAGCCCGAGCCCAGGACCAGGGCGACGTCGTGGCTCGCCACTCCGGTCGCCTCGGCAATGTAGGCAGCCGCGGAGCGCGCGGCGAGGAAGGGGTCAGTGGCGGGGAGGTCTGTATTACTCACTGGTACAAGCTATCCTGCCGCCGCCGCTGTGCCCAGCCTCAGGTGGTGGTCCCGGTGCGGATGGGAGAGAATGGTTGATTGTGACTACGCATCCTGATTTCAGCTCACCCCGGATCGCAATCCTGGGAGGTGGCCCGGGCGGATACGAAGCCGCCATGGTGGCAGCCTCCCTGGGAGCGCAGGTCACCATCATCGAACGCGCCGGCCTGGGCGGCTCGGCGGTACTGACCGACGTCGTACCTTCCAAAACCCTGATCGCGACGGCGGATCTGATGACCCGCGTCGGCGAGGCGGGGGAGCTGGGAGTGAAGTTCGACGTCGACGGCGGCGACTTCGTCCCGGTGATGCGCGCCGATCTGAAGCACATCAACGACAGGCTGCTGGGCCTGGCCCGCCAGCAGTCCCGGGA
>NZ_QAIQ01000212.1 GCF_003061105.1 Arthrobacter sp. HMWF013 | reverse complement strand
GTGAGGATCTGACCCACGACGCCCGCCGGAGCCACGACGACGGCCTGGCGCCCGCCGCTGCCTCCGCCCGGCAGGCGGCTTCGGAACCCGCCGCGACGGCGGTGCACCAGCAGGTGGTGCCCCAGCAGGTACGGAACGTGGAGCCGATCGGTGCCACCGTGGACCCTGCCAGCCGGCCGGAAGAGACCGATGAGCAGCCCGCGCACGAGGCGTTCTGGTTCGCCGTGGCCCAGCACCGTACGGCCGTGGACCCGCGCACGGGTGCCCCTTCCTTCGTCATTGAACCTGGCGGCTGGGTGCTGGCGCTGGAGGACCGGGGCCACGAGTTCCTCGTCCAGCACACCGACGGCCGGGTAGGCGTGCTCCGCGACCTCAGCAACATCGAGCGCGGCTAGCGTCCCGGGTGGCCACATCCGAGTCCCTGCTGGCGCTCAAGCGCCGGGCGCGGCGAATCAACCGGGTGTTGGCGGAGAAGTACCCCTACGCGCACGCGGAACTGGATTTCCGGAACCCATTCGAGCTCCTGGTCGCCACGGTCCTGTCCGCCCAGACCACGGACGTCACGGTCAATGCGATCACTCCGCTCCTGTTTTCGCGTTTTCCGGATGCCCGGCACATGGCAGAAGCTGACACGGCCGAACTCGAAGCCATCATCAAGCCCACCGGCTTCTTCCGGGCCAAAACCAGGAACCTGCTGGCCCTTGCCACGCGCCTGGTGGACGAGTACGACGGCGTGGTTCCCGGCAGGCTTGAGGATCTGGTGACCTTGCCCGGGGTGGGACGCAAGACCGCCAACGTGGTTCTGGGCAACGCTTTCGGCGTCCCCGGGATTACGGTGGACACCCACTTCGGCAGGCTGGCACGGCGCTTCGGCTGGACCGCGTCCGAGGACCCTGTCCAGATCGAATTTGATGTGGCTGAACTGTTTGAACCCAGGGACTGGACCATGCTGTCCCATCGCGTGGTGTTCCACGGCCGGCGGGTGTGCCATTCCCGCAAGCCGGCGTGTGGTGCGTGTCCGGTGGCCAACTGGTGCCCCAGCTACGGGCTCGGGGAGACCGATCCGGGGAAGGCCGCGAGGCTGCTGAAGTATGAGCTGGCGCCCGGCAGTGAACCCCTTCTGGAGCGGTTGCTCGCCGAAACCCACCGCGCCGCGGAAATCCGGATGGAATCCCAGAGGCGGGCCCTGTGAGCGCCCGCCAGGACCTGATCCGGCTGGTGCAACGATCGGACAACGGGGATGTCACGGCGCCCAACACCCTCTGGGCGGCGCTGACCGTGGACGAGACCATCGCCCGCCGGGCCGCGGTCCTCATGCTGTTCGGCGTGCTGGACGATATCCCGGCCGCTTCCGCTGAACCCCTTGCCGCAGCGGATCTTGATGTCCTCCTGCTGGAGCGCGCCCATACACTGGGCTCCCATCCGGGCCAGGTCGCCTTCCCAGGCGGGGGCATCGACCCGGACGAGACCCCGGTTGCCGCCGCCCTGCGGGAAGCGGAGGAGGAGACCGGCCTGGACTCAGCAGGGGTGGAGGTCCTGGGCACTCTCCAGGAACTCGGGCTCGCCCGGAGTAACTTCCTGGTGACGCCCGTTCTGGGGTGGTGGGCCTCGCCGTCGCCCGTCCGTGTGGTTGACTACGGCGAATCGGCGCAGGTGTTCCGGGTCCCGGTCCGCGACCTGCTGGACCCGGCCAACCGGGTGACCGCGACGGTGAGCCGGGAGGGCAGAACATTCAGCAGCCCCGGCTTCGCGGTCGAGGGCGTGCTCGTCTGGGGATTCACCGGAATTATTCTGGACGGGCTCTTCGAACAGCTGGGCTGGGCCGTCCCTTGGGACCGGACCCGCGTCCACCGGGTTGCTTTCTGACCGGGCTTGAACCGGGCTTGAACCGGGCCAGGCGGCGTCAACTGCCGGCGTCCGGCCAGCCGCGCGCCGCGGCCAAACGGACGGCGTGGCTCAGCTGGCCTGAGGCGGCTGGCGAAGATCCACAACGATGCCGGTGGCCGCATTTTCGCGCAATGCTTTGATGCCTTCCTTCACTGCGCTGAGATGTTTGTAATCGGGTGACACTGCAATAGTGTTTCCGTGCGAGTCGGTAAGCCTGAGCCGGTAGCACCCGTTGCTTACACGGTGAATTTCAAATTTGCCCGCCATCTGCCGGACCTCCCCTGTGATGCGTCTTTGCATGTGTAGCTGAACCGTCTGCATCAGTCGCTTCCCTGACTGTAACCTCGGCCACAACGGCTCGGCCAGCTACTTGCGGGTAGGTTACGCCGGACTAACTGAGTGCTTTATTTCGCGTTGTCGTAGGAATCCACCACTGCAACGCTGACCGGGAACTCGACAGGGATGGGCCCGAACAGGAGTTCCTTCGCGGCACTGGCGGCCTCCTCGATGGCGCGGACGCAGGCCGCAACCCCGGCCTCCGGGGCGTGAACCATGACCTCATCGTGGAGGAAAAAGACCAGCTCCGCCTGAACGGAACGCTCGGCACGCAGGGCGCGCAGCCGCCGTCGTAAATCCGCCAGCCAGCACGCCGCCCAGTCAGCGGCCGAGCCCTGCACCACAAAGTTGCGGGTGAAACGGCCCCGGGAGCGGGCGATCGCTTCGGCCCGGCGCTGTTCCTCGGCCGACGCCGACTGCTGGCTCCGGAACCAGTGTTCCGACGGCGGCGGGCTGCTCCGCCCCAGCCGGGTGGTGACGGTGCCGCCCGCTTCGCCCTCGCGTGCGGCCTGCTCCACGAAGCCGACGGCGCGTGGGTAGGTCTTCGCCAGCTGCGGCATGAGCCGCCCGGATTCCCCGGTGGTGGCACCGTAGATCGCGCCCAGAAGGGCCACCTTTGCCTTGGCACGGTCGCCGCCGAAGCCCTGCGCTGCGATGCCCGCATACAGGTCCTTGTCCCGCGCGGCCTCCGCCATTTTCGAGTCCTGCGCCAAGGCCACCAGAACCCGTGGTTCCAGCTGGGATGCGTCCGCGACGATGAGTTTGTGGCCCGGAGCCGCGTGGACGGCGCCGCGGATCTGGCGCGGGATCTGCAGGGCGCCGCCGCCGCGGGAAGCCCAGCGCCCGGACACCACCCCGCCCACCACATACTCGGGCTGGAAGCGGCCGTCCGTCACCCAGGCATCCAGCCAGGCCCAGCCGTTTGCGGTGTGCAGGCGGGACAGTTTTTTATAGGCGAGGAGCGGTTCGATGGCCGGATGGCTGGATTCCTTCAGCTCCCACTGCCGCGTGCTCTTCACCTCGATGCCGTTGCGGTGCAGGGCGCGCATCAGTTCCTGCGGCGAATCGGGGTTCAGCCCGGGTGAATTCAGCAGGTCTTTCAGTTCCGTGTTCAGCGCCTCCAGCTT
>NZ_QAIQ01000211.1 GCF_003061105.1 Arthrobacter sp. HMWF013 | reverse complement strand
CCCATAAAGGAGAGTCGGAGTTTTGGAGAAGGCGTCTTTGCTGGACGTTCCGCCACCGCACTACTGTTCCCGATGTGTGCCACGACATATCTCAAGTCAGGAAACGATCCAGCGGCTAGCTCTCGCACCCGATCGGAGACTGGCAAAACCGCAGCAGCTCCACGCAGGAACGTACCGATCTTCTCATTCCGCGCTGTCACGGCGTGCGATGGAATTCGTGGCAGTGTTACGTGAACTCGGCGTGCGGCCTTGTACAAAAGATCAACCTGGTCAAGTTGGCCGATGCACATTTCGCATTTGCGCCGCTCTGGCCCCCCGCAGTTCCTGCCAGCGTAATCCATCATCGTGATTCGCGGGCAGATGAGGTAGTAGTCGTGCATGCTAACGACGTATTTTAGCCCTTTTGCCGTGAACTGCTCGTAGAAGTCCTCACCAAACCCAACGGTCAGGTGAAAGTGAATCAGGTCCGGAAGTTCGTCCTCAAGGATCCGGTTGAGCCGAGCTGTGCCATCCACGTCTACCTTGCAGGAGACGACGAACGGGCGGATGTTGCCCTTGTAGCCTACGACCTTGAATCCGTCGGGGTGGTTACGTGTCGCTTCCGCGCCGTCGATAACCGAAACAACATGACCATCAGCGATTTGGCTTGCGGCCAGCGTCCTCACGTAATTTGTAATCCCGCCCGGGAAATCAATGCTAAACCCCGCGACTACATGGATGATCTTCAACTTGTCCCCAACTCTCTGATACGTCGACCCTAAGCATAAAGCGAAGCTCTCGCCGGGTCGCATTAGGGCATCATTAGTTTGGAGACTCACAAGCAGATCATGCGGGAAGGGTTAGGAACGGCCCCGCGTCCACAGCGGCTACGGGCCGGTCACCCATCCTAGCGGTAAAGGCATGCCAGCTAACCCCTCCGCGACGGTACCGTATGGGCAACGAGGCTGCCGTCGATTCCTTCGATTGCTCTAGCTCAAAAGGCTCCCAGGCGTCGCACCAACTATTCACCTTCGCTCAGCGAGCGGGCCCTGAGGTGCTGCTTGTCTATCTTTGCCGTCGACATATGCGATACCAACAATTGCACGTACCTGGTGCGCAAAGTCTCGACAGTCGACCCTCTGCTCGGACGACACAGTGGGGCTGAGCGCAACACTAGCCGGGTACAATCGACATATCCGCACGAATAGAGCCGTTCTGGTGGCATGCCCGAAGGCTGCCCCCAGCAAATAAATAGGGGGATCTGAGTTTGGATCTACGCGACTACCTGCGGATTCTGCGCCGCAGCTGGATCTTAATTGCTGCTCTCACCTTGCTGGGACTACTCATCGGCGGCGCAGCATCGGTGATGACACGGCCGACCTATACGTCAAATACGCAGCTGTTTGTTGCGATACAAAGCTCGGGGACCGTCTCTGAACTCCAGCAAGGCAATACGTTCAGCCAAAGCCGCGTTCAGTCATACGTAAGGACTGTGAGCACACCAGTTGTTCTGCAGCCGGTCATTGAAAGCCTTGGCCTTGCTGAAACCGCCTCGGCATTAGCTGATCGAGTTAGTGCCAGCACCGACCTCAATACTGTGATAATCAATATCGAAGTTACGGATAGTTCACCCGTGCAAGCCGCAGCCACGGCTCAAGCGGTGGCGAACAGTCTAATTCGGGCTGTAGATACTCTCGAAAAACCTCGTGCGGGCGGTACTTCACCCGTCAGCCTCTCCATCATTACGCCCGCGGCAGCCCCGTCCGCAGCGTCGGCGCCAAACACGCGGCTTAACCTCGTAGTGGGCTTATTTATCGGCTTTACCTTGGGCCTCGGCGCGTCCGTCGGTCGGACCATACTTGATACAAGAGTTCGGGGGGAGGCTGACGTCCGTAAGGTCACGTTGGCTCCCATGCTCGGCGGCGTCGCCTACGACCCAGAGGCAGCTCAACAACCACTACTTACTCAAGCCGCCCCCCAGAGTCCTCGTGCCGAGTCCTTTCGACAGCTGCGAACGAATTTGCAGTTCGCTAACATTTCTGGCCAGGCGAAGTCGGTTCTGATTACTTCGTCACTTCCCGGAGAGGGCAAAAGTACGACAGCAACAAATCTTGCAATCGCCCTCGCCCAGGCGGGTCAGACCGTGTGCCTGGTGGACGCCGACCTGCGACGTCCGATGGTCAATGAGTACTTGGGTCTAGAACGCAACGCAGGTTTGACCACTGCGCTGGTTGGCGGCACCGAGTTGAATGATCTGTTGCAGCCGTGGGGCGATGACAATCTTTACGTGCTAACTTCCGGACGCATTCCCCCTAACCCAAGCGAATTACTCGGCTCACCTGAGATGAAGAATCTCCTGGAGCGCTTGGAGACAGCTTTTGATTCGGTAGTTATTGATGCCCCTCCGTTGCTGCCTGTCACGGATGCAGCGGTACTGAGTCAGCACGTCGGAGGCGTCGTTCTGGTCGTAGGCGCTCAAAAAATCAAAGAGCAGGACCTTGAGAAGGCCCTAAAAGCCCTTGATATGGTCGGTGCAAATCTTCTCGGGCTAGTCGTGAACAGGCTTCCCCTCAAGGGTCCCGATGCATATGCGTACAGCTACTACCGGCGTGACGACGAAGCCGACGTTCCGGATCCGTCCGTAACGGAGTACACAAAAACACTCCCTGAGACAGTCCATGAGGGCGCAGAATTCGACGATCTTCTTCAGTCTTCAGGCCGCCCCGCGCAGTTGTTCAGACGTCGGTAGACTGCCGGCGCCCTCGAAACGTGCAAGGTGCACGAAATCCGTGGCGGGGTGCTTCATGAAAGCTTCACCAGGCGAGCGTGGCGCCCAATTAGCCATCACACTCAAAAGCATGTTGCATGACTGATGTGTCGCAGATACCACTTTTATGTTTGTGGAAATAGGCTCATTTGGCAAGTAATGTATAGATCTTTCCCGCCAGTCTTCACGGACTATAACCACCCCAAGCGAATAACTGCGAGAGAATCAGAAGACGGCCTTGAAAATAGTTCTTGTACATGAATGGCTAACCAACGTTGCCGGTTCCGAAAAAGTACTTCTTCAGATGGCAAAAGTCTTTCCGGACGCCGAAATTGTCGTGGGAGTTGCGGACCCAGCGCTGGCGCGCGACGTGCTTCCGGGCCGCCGTGTCCGGTCGCTGCTGAGTCCGTCCCTACCAGGTATCCTCACCCACTGGGCGCGCTACGCTCCACTTCTCTGGCTGGCTTGGCGCTTTTGCAAAATTGACGCGGATCTCGTGGTCGTCAGCAGTCACTTCGGTGGACACCAAGTTTGTCATCGAACATCTGGTAAGACGATCGTCTACTACCACACACCGATGCGAATTGCTTGGAAGTTTGAGATGGAAAAGCACCGCGTATCTGGTCCCGCAGCCAGGTTGTTGCGGACTTTGATTCCTGCCATTCAATACGTGGATAGGTTGCCGGCCTCCAAAGCCAGCCGTCGCATTGCTAATTCAACTGAAACCCAGACCCGAATTCGTGATTACTACGGTTGCGACTCGGAAGTTTTGTATCCGCCTGTCGAGATTTCATCTATGCCGTCAGATTCTAATTCAAAACCCAGCGAGCCGTATTATCTGTGCTTCGGAAGATTGGTGGACTATAAACGAGTCGATCATGCGATCCTAGCCTGCAATCAGTTGGACAGACGCCTCGTCATAGTCGGCACCGGGCCCGCGGAGAAATCTCTCCGCACTTTGGCAGGCTCCAGGATCCAGTTTATGGGGCAAGTAAACGACGCTGCCAAAGTCCAACTCATGACCAACGCCACTGCTCTTGTTTTCCCAGGTCTCGAAGACTTTGGCATCGTACCGGTGGAGGCGATGAGCCATGGCGTACCAGTCATAGCCTTAGGCAAGGGAGGGGTGCTGGACACGGTGACTCCCTCCACAGGCGTCCTGTACGACGATGCCACTCCCTCTGGATTGGCGCAGGCTATCGAAAAGTTTGAGCTAAAATCTTTCGACCCGAAACATATCAGGTCTCACGCTTCAAAATTCGCTGAAATCAATTTCCGGTCGCGTCTCGCTGATATTGTTTCAACAACAATGGCGTCTGATGATTTGGCGCGCTAAAGGGGAAGTTATTGTTTGGCATTATTAATTGATAATACTCTCACCCAGATTTTGACTCAAACTCTTACTTTTACTCTTACTCTTACTCTTACTCTTACTCTTACTCTTACTCTTACTCTT
>NZ_QAIQ01000210.1 GCF_003061105.1 Arthrobacter sp. HMWF013 | reverse complement strand
TCTGCTCCACGGAGCCGGGGATCGGGCCAACGGAAATATACCCCTGCTCAAAAGGCGGAGTTCTTCCTGGTCTTTGACCGGGTTAGGAGCACCAGGCAAGCTGCAAGAGAACTCGGATTGAGCCCTGACACCTGCGCCGGATGGGTGCGTAAAGCCGGGTTAAAAGGCCAGGGGAAACCAGGGGCAGGTCCTCATCCGGGGCGTGATGAGTACTTCCGGCTGCGCAAGACCGGATTGAGCCGGCGGAAAGCCGCCGCGGCGGTCGGTGTCCATCTGCGGACCGCCGAAGAGTGGGACCAAGGAATCCGGAAGTCCAGCGGGCGACGCATTTACCCTGACGGCCGGGTAGTCGACTACAAACGTGGTGTGACCACCATGACCTCTCCCGCCGGCACGGCCGGAACGGCGCCGGTCCCCGTGACCGCGCTGGAGAAACCTATCGATCCGCGATACCTCAATGTTCAAGAACGGGAACTGATCCGGGACCTCCAGGCAGCTGGATCCTCTGTGAGGGCGATCGCCCACACCCTCGGCAGATCGCCCTCAACAGTCAGCCGGGAGCTGGCCCGGAATGCCGATCCCCGCATGGGCTACCTGCCCCACGGTGCGCACCGGAAAGCCGCTGCCCGGCGGCCGCGGCCCAAGACAGTCAAACTCGCGGGCGAGTCGGACCTGCGTGAGTACGTGAAGGGCAGGCTGCTCCTACGCTGGTCTCCGGAACAGATCAGCCACACGCTGATCGAGGAGTTCCCCGACGACCCGGAGATGCGCGTGAGCCCAGAGACGATTTACCAGGCCCTCTACCTCCAAGCCAGAGGCGGACTTAAACGCGAGGTCCAGGCGGCCCTGCGGACCGGCCGGACCCGCCGCAAACCCCACACCACCGGGGAGCAACGCACCCCAAGATTCGTGGACCCCATGGTCATGATCTCCGATCGTCCACCCGAGATCGAGGACCGAGCCATCCCGGGCCACTGGGAGGGGGACCTCATCACCGGCGCCCACAACCAGTCAGCGATCGCGACCCTGGTCGAACGCACCACCCGCTACGTGATGCTCGTCCACCTCCCGAATGACCACACCGCCGAAACTGTCCGCGACGGCCTCGTCAAGACCATGGCTACCCTGCCGGCGCACCTGCGTGGCTCCCTGACTTGGGACCAGGGCGCGGAAATGGCAGGACATAAATCCTTCACCCTCGCCACCGACATGCAGGTCTACTTCTGCGACCCCGCCAGCCCTTGGCAGCGCGGCTCGAACGAGAACACCAACGGGCTGCTGCGCCAGTACTTCCCCAAAGGAACCGACCTGTCCGTCTACGGGCCGGAAGACCTCGAACACGTCGCCCAGGAACTTAACGGCCGCCCACGCAAAACGCTCGGCTGGAAGACTCCAGCCGAGCGTTTACGTGATTTACTACTAACCACCTAACCAACAGGTGTTGCAACGACCCCTAGAAACCGCC
>NZ_QAIQ01000209.1 GCF_003061105.1 Arthrobacter sp. HMWF013 | reverse complement strand
CACCTGCACCAGCCCCCGCACCTGCTCCGGCTCCGGCTCCCGCACCGTCACCCGGCGGGTCCAATGAGACCGCCATCTCCGTGGCCATGTCCAAGGTGGGCGCGCCGTTCTTCTACCAATATGGCGGTACCGGCGCCTACGGCTTTGACTGCTCCGGCCTGGTGCAGACGGCGTTTGCCGCCGCCGGCAAGTACCTGCCGCGGACCGCGGCGCAGCAGTATGCCGCCGCCCCTGTCCACGTGCCCCTCTCGCAGGCCCAGCGAGGCGACCTGCTGGTCTGGGGTTCGTCTCCGGGTTTCTACCACGTGGCCATCTACCTGGGTAACGGCCAGGTGGTCCAGGCGCTGAATCCGGACGAGGGCATTGGCATCACGCAGCTCAGCCGGATGGCCGGGATGCAGCTCCACCCCTACGCCGCCCGCTACTGACCCCGCCCCGGGCTCCGGCAGGTTTCAAACCCCGGGGGGCGGAGCTCCCGGCCCGGTCCTCACGACAGGATGTCCTTGGTGACGAACCTGCCGTAGGCGAGCGCTCCGAAGACGGCGATGTAACCGGCCTGCAGCAGGGCGTTATCGGCGAACGAATCCCACAGCACCGGCTGGCGGAGGACATCGGCGAACCCGAACCAGTAATGACTGAACAGCCACGGATGCAGCCACTCCAGCTGGGGCAGCTGGTCCGCGATCTGTGATGCCACCGAAATCACCACCGTGGCCGCCATCGCGCCGACCGGGACCACAGTCAAGGTGGACACAAACAGCCCGATCGCCGATAGCCCCGCGAGTGAGACCGCAAGATAAGCAGCAATGAGGACCAGGCGGAGCGCCGCCTCAGGGGGCTGCACCACATCCCCCGACAGGAGCGTCACCGGCCCGATGGGGAACAGCGCCGCTCCGATGGCCGCCCCGGCGAGGGCCACGGTGATGGGCGCGGCCAGGCAGAAGGCCAGGGCGCCGGCGTACTTGACCAGCAGCAGCCGGATCCGCCCGGCTGGAGCCACGAGCAGGTAGCGGAGGGTGCCGAGGCTCGCCTCTCCGGCGATGGTGTCTCCGGCTACCACCCCGATGGTGAGGGGCAGGAACAGCGGCACGGCCACCAGCAGCGCCGTGACCGCCACGAACAGCCCGTTCTGCGTGATCCTGTCCAGGAACGCCGGCCCCCTTCCCGGCGGCACCGTTGAAGACAGCCGGACCGCGACAGCGATCAGTACCGGTATCGCGGCCAGCGCCAACAGCATGGCCAGCGTCCGCCGGCGCCTGAAAAGGGTCGTCAGCTCCGATGCCAGGAGGGACAGGCTCGATCCGCGGCCAAGGGCACTCACGCGGCTGGGAGCAGCTGCCTCACCGGGTGCATGTGGAGCACCGGGAGCAGCCTGTGCCGCTCCTGGAGCACGGGCCTGGTCCGGAGCTCCTGCTGTTTCAGGTCCACTACTGGGCAACGTCGAACCCCTCCCCTGTCAAGGCAACAAAACGTTCCTCGAGGCTCTCCCGTTCCACCGCAAAGCCACGGACCCGCACCCCTGCGGCCACCAGCTCGGCCACGATGTCCTCCGGGGCCTCCAGCCGGGCAGCAGCCGCGACGGCGGTCAGGACCTGTCCCTCCGCTTCCCGGTGGACGGTTCCCGGGGTCAGGCCCAACCGCACCAGGATCGCGGAGGCCGTCCCGGCGTCGGGCGTTATCAGGCGGATCCGCGTTTCGCCCGCCTGGCGCAGCTCGGCGAGCGGCCCCTGGGCCACCAGCCGTCCCGCGCTCATGATGGCCGCATGCGTGCAGATCTGTTCCACTTCCGCCAGCAGGTGGCTGGAGACGAAGACCGTGGCGCCGTCTGCGGCGAGGGACCGGACCAGGCTCCGCACCTCGCGCGTCCCCTGCGGATCCAGTCCGTTGGTGGGCTCATCGAGCACCAACAGATCCCGTGGTGACAGCAGCGCGTTGGCGATTCCCAGCCGCTGCTTCATCCCCAGCGAATAGGCGTGCACCCGTTTTCCGGCGGCGTGCGAGAGCCCCACCCGCTCGAGCGCGGCAGCCACGCGCGCGTTCCGGGTGGCAGGCGCCGCATGCCGGCTGGCGGCGTCGAGCCGGCGCAGGTTGGCCGTGCCGGACAGAAAGGGATAGAAAGCCGGCCCTTCCACCAGGGCACCGACGCGCGGGAGGACATCGTCCAGCCGCTGCGGCATCTGATGGCCCAGGACGTTGACTGTCCCGGCCGTCGCGGCGGCGAGGCCCAGGAGCATCCGGATAGTGGTGGTTTTGCCGGAACCGTTGGGACCCAGGAAGCCGAACACGGCGCCGTGCGGCACCGAGAGGTCCACACCATCAACCGCCAACTGCTGGCCGAACCTCTTGGTCAGGCCGCGCGTCTCTATGCTCAGGCCGGTTGCCCCGGCGGTCCTCACGCTGCGCCGGCGGCGGCCTGCAGCCGCTCTGCCGGAACCATCCCCACAAAGATCCTGCCGTCGTCGGTCAGCAGGACGTTGACCAGCGAGGTGGACAGGAGCCGCCCGCCGGGTACGACGACGGCGGCCTGGGACAGGAGCGGGTCCGTCAGTAAGGCCTCAGTCAGCTGCGCCCCCTGGCCGTCCGGCGGTGCAGGGAACCCGATCACCGATTCCCAGCCCTTTCCTGTCACGGTGGGCTTGGGCGCGCCGGCATCCCGCTGGTGAAGCTCACTTCCGGGAACCTGGTCCGGCGGGAGCATTCCCGGGTTTGCCGGACCGCCCTGGAAGCCCGGCATGCCCTGCTCATGCGTCATGCCCGGCTGATGCGGCATCATGGGGCCCTGCGGGAGCGGAAGCTCCTTGACCGTGGCACCCGGAGGAGTCGTGAAGTTGAACATCCCATCCTCCGGCGCTGCCAAGGTCAGGCTGGTGAAGCCCGCCTCGAATGCGGGTTCCTGCTGGCCTCGGGCTGAAACGGTAACCTTCAGCGGCATTCCCGTCTCGCCGTCAATGGCGATCACCGCCTTCTCCAGCAAGGTTCCGTCCGTCCGCGGCGCCAGGACCAGGCTGTACGCGGCCCGTCCGGCCACCTGGACCTCGGGGCCCACCGTCACTGAAGTGGAACTGTCCGCTGCGTCAAGGAACCGCTTGGCGAGTTCTTCGGG
>NZ_QAIQ01000208.1 GCF_003061105.1 Arthrobacter sp. HMWF013 | reverse complement strand
GCGTTGCAGTAGGTCCGCGCTTCAGGTCCGGCGGTTCAGGTCCCGTGGTTCTGCGCCGGCGCGTCCTCGCCGTTCCTCTGCAGGAAGGCGAGCACCGCGGCGACCCTGCGGTGTACACCCGTCGCGGGGAGGTGAAGCTTGGTGAAGATCGCGTTGACGTGCTTCTCCACGGTGGAGGAGGACAGGTACAGCGACTTCTCGATGCCCGCATTCGTCTTTCCCTGGGCCATCTCCCGCAGCACGTCGAGTTCACGCGGGGACAGGTCGGCCAGGGGATTCGCCGCGGCCGCACTGCGTCGGCGCACCAGGGTATCCACGATCTGCGGGTCGATGACCGAACCGCCCTCGCGCACCTCACGAAGGGCGTGGACCAGGTCCTCGAGGTCACCGACCCGGTCCTTCAGCAGATAGCCCAGTCCGGCCGAGCCATCAGCGAAGAGCGCAAGCGCGTAACTCTGGTCCGCATGTTGTGACAGCACCACCACACCGGTGGCCGGATGGGTGGACCGGATCACGCGGGCCGCCTCAATCCCCTCCATGTGATGGCCCGGCGGCATCCGGATATCGGTGAGCACAGCGTCCGGGGAGAACCGGCGCACAGCGTCCAGCAGTTCTGCGGCGTTGCCCGTGCAGGCGACCACATCGATTTCGCCGGAATCCTCCAGCAAACGGCGGATCCCCTCGCGGACGAGGTAGTTGTCCTCGGCGATCACCACCCGCAGCACACTTGGCTCAACCACCTCGATGCTCCTCCCGCTGGACGGGGAGCTCCACCTGCAAGGTGGTGCCGGACGGATCATGGCCCGAGATATTTACAGTGCCGCGCAGGGCCGCCACGCGGTCTCGGATGTTCGCCAGGCCTCCGGAGGTTGCCGGCGGCGGTTGGCCGATTCCGCAGCCGTCATCGGTGATCGTGATCCGCAGGTGTCCGTTCAGCCGTTCGAGGCCCACGGAGACGGCAGTCGCGTGGGCGTGCTTGGCCGTGTTGGCAAGCGCCTCCCGCACCACGTAGTACGCGGTGGTCTCCACGTCCTCCGGGAAGCGTTCAGCGCGGACACCGTCCGCGGCTTCCACGTTCAGCGGAATCGGGAACCTCGCCGCGCTGGACTCGATGGCTGCCACAAGGCCGTTATCACTGAGCACGGGCGGGTGGATGCCGTGCGCCAGCTCCCGCAGATCGGACAGGGTTTCCCGGGCCTGTTCCTGGAGTCCGGTCAGCTCGCCCGGCGTGAGCTCACCCCGCTGGAGGCGGTTCCGGGCCAGGCGGAGCCCGGCGATCTGCGCCACCACGTTCTGCTGGATGCCGTCGTGCAGGTCCCGCTCGAGGCGCTTTCGCTCGTCGTCCTGGGCAGCCACCAGGCGTTCCCGGGATGCCGTCAGATCGTTGAGTTGCTCGGCGAGTTGGGCGCTGAGCCGAACATTGGCAACCGACGCTGCGGCCTGGCCGGCGACCGTGCGCAGCAAGGCCCGTTCTGCGTCGCTGTAGTCCCCGCGCCTGCGTGGGCCGACCTCGATCCGGCCCAGGGTTTCATCCGCGCGCACCAGCACGCACGAATCCACGGGCTCCCCTGCCACGTCCCCGGCCGCACCCGTCGGCGACTCGGCGAATCCGCCGTCGGGCCCTGCCAGCCGGATGCGTACCCAGCCGGCGTCAAGGCCGTAACGCACGGCTTCCGCCAGCCGGGTGAGCAGCTCACCGGGCTCCACGGACTGCTCGAGCTGGCGGCCGAGCCGGCTGAGCAGCGTCAGCTGGCGGTCCCTGTCGCCGAAGATGGCGCGCTGGATCCAGTTCCCCAGCCAGCTGCGCAAAGGAAGCAGGCATATGGCGAGGACCGCGGTGAGCAGGACCGCACCGATAACGGTCAGGCTGTCGGCCAGCAGCACTGCCGGCGTCGCGGCCCCGATCCCAAAAAGCACGGTGATCAGGAGACCGGATGAGCGTGCGGTCAGGCGCCCGCGGTCACCCGGGGCGATGTCGAAAGCCCCGTACCGGAGGATGCCGTGGATGGCCGCGAGGGGAATGGCAATGAGCGATACGAAGACGGCCACCGCGGCGGCGTCGTTCCAGGGCGGCGGGGCGATCGTCCACGGGACGAAAGCGATGAGGGACACCGTGACCACCCAGGTCACCACGCGCATGCGTGCACGGACCTCGGCTTCGCCGAACAGTGCCCTTGAGTAGAGCACCCCG
>NZ_QAIQ01000207.1 GCF_003061105.1 Arthrobacter sp. HMWF013 | reverse complement strand
GCCTCGGGGGCAGCGCCTCCGCCGGAGCCATCGCCAATACGGACCAGGGGAGCGCCTACCTCGGCGGTCTCGTCCTCGGCAACGAGGATTTCTTCGATGATGCCGGCTATCGGAGAGGGGATTTCGGTGTCTACTTTGTCGGTGGAAACCTCGAGCAGCGGCTCGTCCACCTCTACCCGGTCACCTACCTGCTTGAGCCAGCGGGTGACGGTTCCTTCGGTGACACTCTCACCGAGGGCGGGCAAGTTAACGGATTCAGACATGTCGTCCCCGTTCTCCTTATTGATCTTGTGCGGATGGTTGCTGCCTTGGTTTTGAGCTTAGTGCACCCGGCAATTCGGGCCGGGCGCACTAAGCCCAGGGTCTTGCTGTGGTGCGGGCGGGGCGTTTCAGCCGTGCAGGGCCTTGCCTGCCAACGCCAGGTGTGCTTCGCCGAGGGCCTCGTTCTGGGTCGGGTGAGCGTGCAGCAACTGGGCCACGTCCTCCGGGTAGGCTTCCCAGTTCACGATCAGCTGGGCTTCACCGATCTGCTCGCCCATGCGGGAGCCGATCATGTGGACGCCTACTACGGGGCCGTCCTTCTGGCGGACCAGCTTGACCAGACCGCCGGTGCCGAGGATGGAGCTCTTGCCGTTGCCGGCGAGGTTGTACTCCTGGATCTCCACCTGGTCCTCGCCGAACTTCTCCTTGGCACCCTTTTCGGTGTAGCCCACGGTGGCGATTTCGGGTTCGGAGTAGGTGACCTTGGGGATGTTGACGTCCTCGACGATGACCGGCTTCAGGCCGGCGATCTCTTCGGCGACAAAAATGCCCTGCTGGTAGCCACGGTGGGCCAGCTGGACGCCCGGGACGATGTCGCCCACGGCGTAGACGTTGCCGACACCGGTGTGCAGGCGCTCGTTGGTGATGACGAAGCCGCGGTCGATGGTGACGCCGGCTTCTTCGTAGCCAAGGTTGGCGGTGACCGGTCCGCGGCCCACGGCCACGAGGAGAAGGTCCGCTTCGAAGGTCTTGCCATCGACAAGGGTGACCTTGACGCCGTCGTCGTTCTGTTCGACACCCTGGAAGAAGACGCCGGTGGAGAACTTGATGCCGCGCTTCTTGAACGCACGCTCGAAGTTCTTGATGATCGCGGCGTCCTCGTTGGGGACGAGCGAGGGCAGGCCCTCAACAATGGTGACGTCCACGCCGAAGGACTTCCAGACGGACGCGAACTCGACGCCGATGACGCCGCCGCCGAGGATGATGGCGCTCTTGGGGATGTAGTCCATGGTCAGCGCTTCGTCGGAAGTGATGACCTTGCCGCCGATTTCAAGGCCCGGCAGGGTGCGGGAGTAGGAACCCGTGGCGAGGACGATGTTCTTGGCCTTGTAGGCTGTCCCGTTCACTACGACAGTGTCGGTGCCCTGAAGCTTGCCTTCACCCTCGATGACGGTGATGCCCTTGGACTTGATCAGGCCCTGCAGGCCCTTGAACTTGCCGGCGATGATGCCGTCTTTGTAGGCGTTGACAGCGGTGATGTCGATGCTGTCCAGGGTGACGTTCACGCCGTATTTGGCGGAGTCACGGGCGTGATCGGCCAGTTCTGCCGAGTGGAGCAGAGCCTTGGTGGGGATACAGCCGTTGTGGAGGCAGGTGCCGCCCAGCTTGCCCTTCTCCACCAGGCCCACGGTGAGGCCGAGCTGTACGGCCCGCAGGGCGGCAGCGTATCCGCCGCTGCCGCCACCGAGTACCAGGATGTCGAATTCTTGCGCAGTTGCCTGATCGGCCACTTAGACGCTCCCTCGCGTGAATGATGACGCGAGAGTACGCATCATCTGGTCTTGGAACTTGTACTGCCGTGATTATGCCAGCAGGCAGGTTCTCTTGCATTTGTGACTACCGTTGTTCACCTTAGCGAACCACTTATCCATGCTCCACCTTGCCACCGCGTTTGTGGAGCGCTTGTGTCCAGTGTCACGCGGCTTTAGCCCAGGAGGTCCTCCACGTAGGCCACCAGGGTCCGGACTGTGCAGCCGGTGCCCTGTTTGTGGGTGTAGCCGTAAGGGCTCCCGTTGTTGAAGGACGGACCCGCGATGTCGATGTGGGCCCAGGGGATCTGTTCCCCGTCCTTGCCCTTGCCCACGAACTCACGCAGGAAAACAGCGGCGGTCATCATGCCGCCGTGCCGTTCCCCGATGTTGGCCAGGTCCGCAACCTGGGAATCGATGCTCGGACGCAGTTCCTCCGGCAGCGGCATTGGCCACACGAGTTCGCCCGCGCGGTCGGCGGCGGCCTTCAGCGGACCGGTGACGCTGTCCGAGCCCATCACTCCGGCGGTCCGGTTGCCCAGGGCAATGAGCTGGGCTCCGGTGAGCGTGGCGACGTCGATGATGGCGTCCGGGTATTCCCGGCTGGCAGCGACGATTCCGTCAGCCATGACCAATCGGCCTTCGGCATCAGTGTTCAGCACTTCAACGGTCTTTCCGCCGAACATGGTCAGGACGTCGGCGGGCCGTGACGCGGCGCCGCCGGGCATGTTTTCGGCAATGCAGAGCCACGCCGTGGCCTTGACCGGCAGGCCCAGCCCGGCGATGGCCAACACAGTGTTAAGGACGACGGCGGCGCCGGCCATGTCGCTCTTCATGTCTCCCATGCCCAGTGCCGGCTTGAGGGAGATGCCACCGGTGTCGAACGTGATGCCCTTGCCCACGAGGGCGATCTTCGAAGCCGCCTTGGCGGGGGAGTATTCCACCTTGACCAGGCGCGGCTGCCGGGATGAGCCCTTGCCCACGCCCATGATTCCGCCGAAGCCTTCTTTTTCGAGGCGCTTCTCGTCCCAGACGGTCACCTTGACAGGGAGTCCCTTGGACAGTTCCTTCGCAGCCTCGGCAAATGACTCCGGGTAAAGGTGGCTGGGCGGCTGGTTGACGAGGGAGCGCGTAGCGTTCACGGCCTTGCCGATCAGGGCCGCCCGGGTCAGCGCTGTGCGCAGTTCCGGGCTGTCCGCAACCGCGGTGTGGATCACTGCGCTGCGGACAGGGTCCTTCTGCCCGTCGGTTGAGGACCGGTACTCGGTAAAGGAATAGGCGCCGAGGGCGGCACCCTCGGCGACGGCCGCGACGTCGGAGGTTCCCGCCGTCGGGAGCGCGAGAACAACGGTGGTCAACCCTGCCAGCTGGCGGACAGCCGAACCGGCGGCGCGCCTGAGCGCCTCGGCGGTCAGCGACCGGTCAGCGGAGACTTTACCCACACCTGCAAGGACAAGGACGCCCGCGCCGGTTTCCGGGTGGCCGGGAAGCCGGACAACCTGGTCCGCAGCGCCGGTGACGCCAAGGGCTTTGAGGGAATCGGCCAGGACGCCGGCGGACTTCGCGGTCAGCGGGTTGTTGAGAAGGACCGGGCCGTCAGTGCCCTGTCCCACGCCGATGACAACAGCATCGCTGGGGGTTCCCCTCAGGTCCTTGGTGAGGGTACTAAGGTTGATTTCAGCATTCTTGACCACGGGTAAGTCCTCAATTCTCGAAAAGGCTGTTCGCGCTGGTGGATGTCAGGCGCATGGCCAGGGAAGTTCGGCGGCCGTCCGATCGGAACCCGGCCGGGGTGCCGGCAAAGCCCGTCCTGAAGGCCATTGTCGATCGTAGCCGTTGTGGGCCCCGGCCGCCGTATTTACGGAGACCTGCGCCACATCCGGGCTTCGCGGAATGCCCGGGTGCCCGGCTGTGTTGTAGAAGATATCCACCCGAACCCCTCGAAAGGAAGACGCCGTGCTTGAACGGATTTCCGGCTCCCTGCTGGACCCCGATGCGCTCTATGCGAGCAACATCGAACTGTTCCACAGCCCGGCACTCCGCGGGCTGAACCTGGTGATGGGCTTTACCGGCTTCGCCGACGCCGGCCACGTGGTCAAGCAGATTAACGCGGAGCTGCTGGACACCCTTAACGCCGAGACGGTGGCAGTTTTCGACGCCGACCAACTCATCGACTACCGCTCCCGCAGGCCGCACGTATCTTTCGTGGAAGACCACCTGCAGGACTACCGGGAGCCGAAGCTGGCGCTGTACAAACTCACGGACGGCCTCGGCAGCCCGTTCCTCCTGCTGGCCGGCTTTGAGCCCGACCTTCAATGGGAGCGCTTTGCCCGCGCGGTGGTCGGCATCGTCGAGAAGCTGGACGTGAACCTTGTTGCCTGGATCCATTCCATCCCCATGCCGGTACCCCACACACGCCCCGTAGGCGTGACCGTCCACGGCAACCGTCCGGAACTGATCGAGGGGATTTCCGTTTGGAAGCCCACCGTGGAAGTACCCGCTGCGGTGGGACACATCCTGGAGCTGCGGCTTATGGAAGCCGGACGGAACGTTGCCGGCTACGTGATCCACGTGCCCCACTACCTCGCGGAGGCGGAGTACCCCACAGCTGCCGTCGCCGGACTTGAGTTCCTTGGGGCGGCCACCTCGCTGATGTTGCCAACGGACCGGCTGCGCGAAGCGGGCAGGGAAGTGGGCCGGCAGATTGCCGAGCAGATCGAAGCTTCCGAGGACGTGCAGCAGGTGGTGGCCCGCCTGGAGGCGCGGTACGACGAAAAGGCCGAGGGCACGGTCCGGCGCTCACTGCTGGCTGACGAAAACGACGAACTGCCCAACGGTGACGAGCTCGGCGCCGCCGTCGAGGCTTACCTGGCACGGGAGAACCCCGGCACGTAATCCATTGCCCACGGGTCTGCCGGCGGCGTCCGCCTGGCAGACCCCTGGAGTGCTCTGTGCAGTACCCCGGGCATAATGAGGGAGTGACTGCACCCCGCGCCTGGCTCATCTGGACCATCGGAATCTTCGCGTATCTGGTTGCCGTTTCCCAGCGCACGTCATTCGGGGTGGTGGGACTTGAAGCCACCGAACGCTTCCACGCCGGAGCGTCGGCCATCTCGTTCTTTACGGTCCTTCAGCTGCTGGTCTATGCGGCACTGCAGATTCCCGTTGGCCTCCTGGTGGACAGATTCGGTTCGCGGGCGATGATCGCCGGCGGGGCCATCCTGATGGGGCTCGGGCAGTTGCAGCTGGCCTTCGCGGACAGCATCCCCGGGGGTGTGGCAGGGCGCGTCCTGGTAGGCGCCGGGGACGCCATGACCTTCATCTCCGTCATCCGCCTTATTCCGTTGTGGTTTGCTCCGGCGCGGGTACCTTTGGTCACGCAGCTCACCGGCATGTCCGGGCAGCTGGGGCAGCTCATCAGCGTGGTCCCCTTTGCGTTTGTGCTGCACTCTTTCGGCTGGACGCCCGGCTTCCTGATGCTGGCGGGCATGTCCGGACTGGCCGTGGTCCTCGTGGTGGTGCTGCTCCAGGACCACCCGCCCGGAGCAGCCGTCCCCCGCGCGCAACAGGGGCTCAAAGCCACCGGGGCTACACTCGCCCGCGCCTGGCGGCAGCCGGGAACCCGGCTGGGGATGTGGAGCCACTTCACCATCCAGTTCAGCGGCACTGTGTTCGCCATGACCTGGGGTTATCCCTTCCTGATCTCGGGGCAGGGCCTGGACGCCCCCACGGTGGCCGGCCTCATGTCGCTGTACGTAGCGGCGGCGATGGCGGTTGGCCCCTTTTTCGGTCGGTTCGGTTCCCGCCACCCGCTTCGCCGCTCCACCATGGTGCTGCTCATCGCCGGATCCACGGCCGCCGCCTGGGCCGCGGTGCTGCTGACGCCCGGCCGCGCCCCGCTGTGGCTGCTGGCCTGCCTCGTGGTGGTCCTGGCTATCGGTGGCCCGGGCTCGATGATCGGCTTTGATTTCGCCCGGACCTTCAATCCGGCGCACAGGATCGGCACCGCTACGGGAATTGTGAATGTGGGCGGTTTCATCGCGGCCCTCGTGGCCATCTTCCTGATCGGGCTCGTCCTGGACGTCCTGCTGGCCAGCGGCTATTCCCACGGCGTGCTCTACGGCCTGGACCCGTTCCGGATTGCCCTCAGCGTCCAGTTCCTGCTCCTGGGGTTCGGCGCGGCCATGATGCTCGCCTGCCGCCGCAAGGTCCGGCGCCAGATGGCGGCCCAGGGCGTTGTGGTGGCACCTCTCCTGCAGGCCATGGCGCAGCAGCGGCGCGCGAGCCTGGCCCAACGGCGCCGCCGGGACAGCCCGGACTAAGAGCCACCGGCACAGCCCGGGCTAAGACCGGCACTTGTCCTCCACAACAGGCTGTTTTGGCTGATTGTTCACATAGGAAAGCCCGTTCTTCAGACCGGCCACGGCTGGGCCAAAGCTGGAGTCATGACACCTCCAGAACACCTGACCGTCCGGGGCCCTGAAGACATCCTCGGATTCATTCCGCATTCCCTTGGGTACTGGCCGGCGGACAGCCTCGTGGCCATGACCATGCAGGGGAAGCGCCTGGGCGCAACCCTGAGGCTCGATTTGCCAGGTCCGGAAACGCTTGCCGACCCCAAAGATTACGCCCGTACAGTGCGCGACTACCTCCTGGCGGATCAGCGTGCCGACGCCGCCCTCCTGGCTTTCTTCACCAACGACGGCTGGATGGACCCACCTGGAACGTACAGCGGTCTCCTGGGTGCGCTGGAGAACGTCCTGGACTCTGCGGGCTTGACCGTTCGGGACGCGTGGTACGTCGGGGACGCTTACTGGCGTGACGCCCACTGCGCCGGCCAGGACTGCTGCCCGTCTCCGGGCCGTCCGGTCCAGGCGATCCTTGACAGCATGCTCAACGCGGAAATGGTCTACCGCGGCAGCAGTGTGGGTCCAGCGCCTGCGGTGGGTGCCCGCCCCCGGTTCCCGGTCTCTGACGCGGAGCGTGATGTCATCCTGGCCTCGGAAGCAGCGTGGGCGGCGCAGCTGGACCGCCGCCGGGGGAGCAGGGAACAGTTCTGCCGGCTGATGGTCCACTGGGAAGCCCTGCTGGCCAACCCGCCGGCGGAACCG
>NZ_QAIQ01000206.1 GCF_003061105.1 Arthrobacter sp. HMWF013 | reverse complement strand
CAGCTTCACCCACCAGGCCCGCGACTTCCTGCTGGCCATCGGCAACGGCACCCCGCCCTCCCCGTCGTTCGAGGACGGACTCGCCGTCCAGCGCATCCTGGCCGCCGTCGAGGAATCCGCCGCCACGAAAAGCACCATCATCGAACTACCCGCAGAAGGAGCCTGACATGCCCCGCCCCTACACCCTCTTCACCGGCCAGTGGGCCGACCTCCCCTTCGAGGAAGTCGCCCGCCTGGCATCCGGCTGGGGCTACGACGGCCTGGAAATCGCCGTCTCCGGAGACCACCTGGACGCCTGGCGCTGGGACGAACCCGGCTACGTCGAAGCCAAACTCGCCGTCCTGGACAAATACAACCTCAAAGTATGGGCCATCTCCAACCACCTCAAGGGCCAGGCTGTCTGCGATGACCCCATCGACTTCCGCCACGAAGCCATCGTCGGGGCAAAAGTATGGGGCGACGGCGACCCCGAAGGCGTCCGCACCCGCGCCGCCGAGGAAATGAAACACACCGCCCGGCTCGCCAAAGCACTCGGCGTGGACACCGTCGTCGGATTCACCGGCTCCTCCATCTGGCAATACGTTGCCATGTTCCCGCCCGTCCCCGAACACGTCATCGACGCCGGCTACCAGGACTTCGCGGACCGCTGGAACCCCATCCTGGACGTCTTCGACGAATGCGGCGTCCGCTTCGCCCACGAAGTCCACCCCTCCGAAATCGCCTACGACTACTGGACCACCGTCCGCACCCTCGAAGCCATCGGGCACCGTCCGGCGTTCGGCCTGAACTGGGACCCGTCCCACATGATGTGGCAGGGCATCGACCCCGTCTCCTTCATCTGGGACTTCAAGGACCGGATCTACCACGTGGACTGCAAGGACACCAAGCTCCGCCAAACCGGCCGGAACACCGTCCTCGGCTCCCACCTGGCCTGGGGCGACCCCCGCCGCGGGTGGGACTTCGTCTCCGCCGGCCGCGGCGACGTCCCCTGGGAATCATCCTTCCGCGCCCTCGCTGCCATCGGCTACAACGGCCCCATCTCCGTCGAATGGGAGGACGCCGGCATGGACCGCCTCCACGGCGCCCCCGAAGCCCTCGCCGCCCTCAAGAAGTTCGACTTCCCGGCCTCGAACACCTCCTTCGACGCCGCCTTCAAGCAGTAACGCCAGGCGCGGGATTTACAATGCGTGCATGACCCACACCATCCGGAAGGCAACAGCGGACGACGCCGGCCCGCTTGCCGCCCTCGCGGCCGTCACCTTTCCGCTCGCCTGCCCGCCGTCGGCGTCGCTGGACGATATTGCCGCCCACCTGGCCAATACGCTCAGCGAAAGGCACTTCCGGGACTATCTCGCGGACCCGGCGGTCACCATCCTGGTCATTGACGCCGACGGCGGCCTGCGCGGCTACAGCCTGCTGGTGGACCGGCCCACCCAGGACCCGGATGTGACCGCGGCGCTGAAGCTGCTGCCGTCCGTCGAGCTCAGCAAGTGCTACGTCCACCCCGAACACCACGGGTTGGGCGCCGCGGCGGAACTGATGCACGCCAGCCTGCAGGCCGCCGCGGAAACCGGGGCGGCCGGCGTCTGGCTGGGCGTGAACAGCCAGAACGCCCGCGCCATCCGCTTCTACGAAAAGTCAGGCTTCCGCAAGGTGGGAAGCAAGTCATTCCGGCTGGGCACCACCGTGGAACACGATTTTGTCCTGGAACGCGCTGTTCCCTGATACGGCGGCCCTCCCCTAGTCGCCGGGCCGCCCGCCCAGGTCTTCGTCCAGCGGTGGCCGGGGCTCCTTCAAAAGCTTCAGTCCCGCGGGCAGACCCTCGATGCTTCCCTCGGTGCGGTTCGCGCTGATGGTGATCCGGGCGTGCCCCAGGCGGACGTTCTCGGCCCTGAAGTCACCCTTATCCTCCGCAAGGATGGGCGCCAGATGGACAACCCCGCGGGTGAAGTCAGGATCGAAGCGCAGCAGGATCCGGGCAAGCTGGATGGGTGCCGCAGCTGCCCAGGCCTGCGGGGAACAGGCCGTCGGATACGGAACCGGGCCATAGAACTCGGACCGGTCGAACCCGCAGAACAGTTCCGGCAGCTGACCGTCGAAATGGGCTGCCGCATCAAAAATTCCCCGGGCCAGCCGCTTGGCCTCGGCCACAAAACCGTAGCGCATCAGGCCGGTCGCCACGAGTGCCGAGTCGTGCGGCCAGACCGATCCGTTGTGATAGCTCACCGGGTTGTAGGCGCCCATGTCCGAGGCCAGCGTGCGGATCCCCCAGCCGGTGAACATCTCCGGCGACATCAGGTGTTCCACCACCGACGCGGCCTTATCCTCGTCGACTATGCCCACCCAGAGGCAATGGCCCATGTTCGACGTACATGCATCAACGGGGTTCTTGTCCTTATCCAGTGCCACGGCGAAATAGCCCTTGTCCGGCAGCCAGAACTTCTCGTTAAAGGCCTTCTTCAGCGTGGCAGCGCGCTCAGCCCAGTAGGACTCCTTTTCGGTGTCGCCGGCCGAGCGTGCCAGCAGGGAGCGGGCGACATAGGCGGAATAGACGTACCCCTGGACCTCGCACAACGCGATTGGAGGCTCTGCCATCCGCCCGTCCGCGAAGTTGATCCCGTCCCACGAATCCTTCCACCCCTGGTTCAGCAGCCCATGCGGATTCGGACGCAGGTACTCCACAAAACCGTCGCCATCACGGTCCCCGTACTTCTCCATCCATTCAAGGGCCCGGTCGGCATGCGGCAACAGGGATTCGATGATGTCATCGGACAGACCCCAACGGCTGAGCTCGCCCAGGACGCTGACAAACAGCGGCGTGGCATCTGCAGTGCCGTAGTACGCGGTACCGCCCAGAGCCATCCCGGCCGTCACGCCCAGCCTGACTTCATGCGGAATGCGGCCGGGCTCTTCTTCGGAATCATCGTCCACCTTGGTGCCCTGGATGGAAGCCAGCGTCTGGAGGGTGCCGACCGCCAGCGTCGAATCGACCAGCAGGGACATGTACGAGGAAAGCAGTGAGTCGCGCCCGAAGAGCGCCATGAACCAGGGTGCACCGGCGGCAACGGCCGCACGGTCGGGGTGTTCGGCGTCGAAAATCCGCAGCGATCCCAGATCCGCCTGGCTCCTCAGCAGGGTTTCTTCAATGTTCCTGTCTTCCACGGAGATCCGCGGGACATTTTCCTCCCACGCCAGGTGCCGCTGCACGCCCTCCCGGTGCCGGGGCAGCCCGGCCTCCGTGAAGGGCTCCTTGGGAGCCACGCCGTTGATCAGGGGGACCACAATGACTGATGTGGACCACTTGCCCCTTGCCGGGATGGTTGCGCGGAAACGCAAAGCGTCCTCAGTGACCTCTGCACCCGCGGCACGTACCGCTGACCCGCGGCGCTGGCCGTCACGGACCGCTTCGACCAGAAGCTCGCCGTCGCGGACACTCCTCGTCAGGGTGGCCTCGGCACTCAGGCGGCCACCCTTGACGTCGAAAAGGTCAGCCTGGTCGGCATCCACCAGGAGTTCGATCTCGCAGTCGACGCTCTCCGCGGAATAGTTCTCCAGGGTGATGTCATCCTGCAGGCCCGGTCCGATGTGGCGGTCCTGGCGGACAACCAGCGGGCTGTCGAACCGGCCGTCGGGCCACTTTGCCCTGCCCACGAAGGTGGCCTCGTAGGCGTCGGGACGATGCGCCACGAGAGGTTCGCGCAGTGCGCCGTTGATGCGCAAAACCCAGCGGGACACAATCCGGGTGTCCTGGTAAAAGGCACCGTTGGTACCGCCCTCAGAACTGATATCGCCGCTGTGGGCAGAAATGCAGAACGACGACCCTTCCACGAGGGTTACTGCGTCGGCTCCGCCGATATCGGCTTCCGTGTCGGCGTTCCAGGCGGTCATTTAGGTGCTCTCCTTACCTCATGGCCGCCGGATGGTGATCGGGCTCGGTTCCGGCGTCCGGATGACGGTTCCCCGTACTCGATTCTGGTGCAAGTGCGAACCATCCGGAACCCCCGGGAGCTGACTCTTTTCCAGCAGTTTCGCGTACAGGTCCAGGTGGTTGGCAACCATCCTCTCAGTGCTGAACAGTTTCAAGGCCCGGTCCCTGCAGTGCGCCCGGTCCAGCGATGCGGCCAGCGGAAGGAAGCGGTGCAGCTCCTCCGTTGAGCCCAGGTAGCCGGTCTTTCCGTGGTCCACGATTTCGGGCGCGGATCCGATCAGCGTGCCCACCACGGGAGTACCCGTGGAGAGGGATTCAATCATCACCAGGCCGAACGGCTCGGACCATTGGATGGGATTCAGGAACGCCATCGCGTCACCCATCAGGCGGTACTTGTCCGTGTCCGCCAGTTCGCCGAGGAACTCCTCGTTGGTGCCCAAAAGCGGCTCGATGGTGGAGCGGAAGTACTCAATCTCGTCCGGCTCGCGCATCTTGGCGGCAAGTCGCAGCGGAATGCCCGCAGCGCGGGCAATGTGGATTGCCTCGAGCACACCTTTGTCCGGGCACATCCTGCCGACAAAGCAGACATAGCCGCCCTTCCCCGAACCGACGGGAACGGCAGCGACGTCCATTCCGTGGTGGATCACCCGGGTGACAGGGACGTCAGGCACGTGGGAGGTCTGGTCACGCGAAATGCCGATGATGGCGGTGTCGCGCGCCATGGCGCGGTAGAGATCGGCCGACGCCGGGATGAGGGGTCCGTGGATGGTGGTGACCACCGGAGGGGCTCCCCGCCGGACGGTGCACAGTGGTCCGGCCAAGGTGTGGTCGTGGATGATGTCGACGTCGCCCAGGCCTTCATACGCCCGGATGACATGGCTGAGTTCCGAGAGGGTGAACCCGAGTTCCGCCGGCTCTGACGGCCTCATGCCGGGAACCCGCGGTACCGGGCAGGTGCTGTCCGACGATGCCGCCAACAGCACCTCATGACCCGCCGCGACAAAACCGCGGGCTAGGGAGTCAACAACCCTCTCTATGCCGCCGTATCCGATGGGGGGAATCGGAATCCAGGGTGCTGCTACAAGTCCTATCCGCATGCGTGCCTCCGGGGTGACAGTCCAAGGTCCCCCGACCTGGCAACTGAACGTTCCTAGGCGTCTGCTTAACCTGTTACTCCGACTATCTCCCCACGGGAGGCACCCTGACAAGTCCCTGAAGCCCCCCGGTGTGACGAATCAAACAACGGCCTCGGGAATGGCCACCGAAGGGGCGCAGTTGTGGCTGACATGAAGATTGAGATCTGGTCAGACGTCGCGTGTCCCTGGTGCTACATCGGCAAGCGCCGTTTCGAAGCCGCCCTGTCCGGGTTTCCGCACCGCGATTCCGTAGAGGTCACGTGGCGCAGCTACCAGCTGGATCCGACCCTTCCGGAGCACTATGACGGCACGGAGCTCGACTATTTGAGCACCCTTAAAGGCATGGCCCCGCAACAGGTCTCGCAGATGTTCAGCCATGTCACGGAGCAGGCAAAGGGCGAGGGCCTGGACTACCGCTTCGACAAGGTTGTGGTGGCCAACAGCTTCACGGCCCACCGGCTGATCCACCTCGCGGCGGCCCATGGCAAGCAGGACGCGGCCAAGGAGCGCCTGCTCAGCGACCACTTCGAGCATGGCCAGGACATCGGCAGCACTGAATACCTCACCACCCTGGGCAGTGAGC